>JARLHH010000344.1 GCA_031292335.1 Candidatus Limnocylindrales bacterium
CGAACGCGCGGTAGACCGCCCCGCCCTTGAGGGCGAGGTACTTCGTGATCGCCGCGGTCAGCGTCGTCTTGCCGTGATCGATATGGCCGATCGTGCCGATGTTGACGTGCGGCTTCGTCCGCTCGAACTTCTTCTTCGCCATCGCTGTTCGCGCTCCCTGGCTCCACGTCGCCGCGCCGGGCCCATTCGGGACCGTCCCGGACCTCTGCCCCTGCTAGACCCTTGACTTCTGAACGAGCTCCGCGGCAATGCTGCCGGGGACCTCGGCGTAATGAGACAGCTCCATCGAATAGCTCGCCCGGCCCTGCGTCTCGGAGCGCAGGTCGGTCGCGTACCCGAACATCTCCGCGAGCGGGACGAACGCCTTGACGACCTGGGTCGTCCCGCGCGATTCCATCCCGTCGATCTGGCCGCGCCGGCTGTTGAGGTCGCCGATCACGTCGCCCATGAACTGCTCCGGCATCGTCACCTCGACCCGCATGAGCGGCTCGAGGATCACCGGGTCGGCCTTCTCGACGGCAAGCTTGACGGCCATCGAGGCGGCGATCTTGAACGCCATCTCGCTCGAGTCCACCTCGTGATACGACCCGTCGAAGACGGTGACCTTGACGTCGACCATCGGGTAGCCGGCATAGATGCCCGTGTCGAGGGCCTCATGGATGCCGTGGTCGATCGCGCGCATGTACTCGCGGGGGATCGTTCCGCCGATCACCTTGTCGATGAACTCGTAGCCGGAGCCCTTCTCGGCCGGCTCGAGCCGAAGCACCACGTGGCCGTACTGCCCCTTGCCGCCGGTCTGGCGGACGAAGCGGCCGTTCCCCTCGGCCGCCCGCCTCACGGTCTCGCGATAGGAGACCTGCGGCTTGCCGATGTTGGCGGCCACCTTGAACTCGCGGACCATCCGGTCCACCAGGACGTCGAGGTGGAGCTCGCCCATCCCCGCGATCAGCGTCTCACCGCTCTCCGGGTCGGTCTTGACGCGGAAGGTCGGGTCCTCTTCGGCCAGGCGCTGGAGGGCCAGGCCCATCTTGTCCTGGTCCATCTTCGTCCTGGGCTCGATCTTGACCTCGATGACCGGCTCGGGGAAGGTCATCGACTCGAGGATCACCGGATGGTCGGGATCGGTCAGGGTGTCGCCGGTGAAGGTCTCCTTGAGGCCCACCGCGGCGGCGATGTCGCCCGCGTAGACCTCCTCGATCTCCTCGCGATGGTTGGCGTGCATCTGAAGGATGCGACCGATCCGCTCCTTCTTGCCCTTCGACGAGTTGAGCACGTACGAGCCGGACTTCAGCGTTCCCGAGTAGACCCGGAAGAAGGCCAGCTTGCCCACGAACGGGTCGGCGGCGATCTTGAAGGCCAGGGCGCTGAAGGGTTGCCCGTCGTCGACCGTTCTGAGAACCTCGGCGTGGGTCAGCGGCTGCTCACCGATCACCGGCGGGACGTCCAGCGGCGACGGGAGGTAGGCGACCACGGCATCGAGCATCGGCTGGATGCCCTTGTTCTTGAGCGCTGAACCGGTCAGGACGGGCACGATCCGGTACTGGAGCGTTCCCAGCCGGAGGCCGCGCACCAGCTCCTCCTCGGTGAGCTCCGTGCCCTCCAGGTACTTGTGCATCAGCTCGTCGTCCATCTCGGCGACGGCCTCCACGAGGCGCTCGCGGTGCTTCCGCGCGTCGTCGAGATAGGCGGCCGGGATCTCCGCGATCTCGATCTCGGCACCCAGGTCGTCGCGATAGAGGATGGCCTGCATCCGGATCAGGTCGATCACGCCGACGAACTTGTCCTCGCTGCCGATCGGGAGCTGGATGGGCACCGCGTTCGCCCCCAGGCGGTCCTCGATCATCCCCACGCAGCGCCAGAAGTCGGCGCCGGTCCGGTCAAGCTTGTTGATGAAGCAGATCCGCGGGACCCGGTACCGATCGGCCTGCCGCCAGACCGTCTCCGACTGCGGCTCCACGCCCGCCACGCCGTCGAAGACGACGACCGCCCCATCGAGGACGCGCAGCGAGCGCTCGACTTCCATGGTGAAGTCCACGTGCCCGGGCGTATCGATGATGTTGATGCGATGCTCGTCCCAGAAACAGGTCGTTGCGGCGGCGGTGATGGTGATCCCCCGCTCCTGCTCCTGGGGCATCCAGTCCATGGTCGCCGCGCCTTCGTGGACCTCGCCGAGCTTGTAGATCTTCTTCGTGTAGAAGAGGATCCGCTCGGTGACCGTGGTCTTGCCCGCGTCGATATGCGCGATGATCCCGATGTTCCGGGTGCGATCGAGCGGGTAGAGACGGGGCACGGTCAGGGTCTCCGGTCTACCACTTGAAGTGGCTGAAGGCCTTGTTGGCCTCGGCCATCTTGTGGGTGTCCTCGCGACGCTTCACGGCCGCCCCCAGCCCGTTGGACGCGTCCACGAACTCCGAGGCGAGCTTCTCGCTCATGCTCTTGCCGTTGCGCTTGCGGGCCGCCTGAACCAGCCAGCGGACGCCGAGCGAGAGGCGGCGATCGCCGCGGATCTCGACCGGAACCTGGTAGGTGGCACCGCCCACGCGCCGGGGCTTGACCTCGATGATGGGGGTCGCGTTGCGCAGCGCGGTCTCGAGGACCTCGAGGCCGGGGCGCTTCGCCTGGGCCTCGGCGCGCGCGAGCGCCTGGCGGAGGATGCGGTTCGAGAGGATCTTCTTGCCGTCCATCATCAGCTTCGCGGAGATGCGGGCGGTGGTCCGGTTGGCCGGAATCGTCTCGTATTTCGACTTGCGGGGAATGCTGGCGCGACGCGGCATGGTCCCTACTTCTTCTGGCCGGGCAGGCTCGCGGTCGCTTTCGCGCCGTACTTCGAGCGGCCCTGCTTGCGGTCGCGGACGCCGGCGGTATCGAGCGCGCCGCGGATGATGTGGTACTTGACGGACGGAAGATCCTTCACCCGGCCACCCCGCACGAGCACCACGGAGTGCTCCTGGAGGTTGTGCCCGATCCCCGGGATGTAGGCCGTGACCTCCATCTGGTTCGTGAGCCGCACGCGGGCGATCTTGCGGAGCGCCGAGTTCGGCTTCTTCGGCGTCATCGTGCGGACCTGCAGGCAGACACCGCGCTTCTGGGGCGCACCCGGAATCGGCATCTGGCGCTGGTCGAGGCTGTTCCAGATCTTGCGCATTGCCGGAGCCTTGACCTTGGCGATCTTCGGCTTCCGGCCGTGGCGCACGAGCTGGCTGATCGTCGGCACGGAGACGCTGTTCCTTTCTCGTGGTCTGCTGGTCCGGCGGCCCTGCCACCCGGAGTTCCGGGTGTCTGGTTCGGGCCGCTCGCCGCCAAACGCGGTGAGCGCGGGGCGGAGCACACGGCGACGACCGACCGGTCGCGGCCGCGAAGGCGGAGTTTAGCAGTGGGGCAGCGGACGTGTCAAAGGCAGCTGCCCCGGGAGGTGGCCGGCAGGACGAACCCGCCGGCCTGGATCACGGCTGTGAGTCGGCCTCGCCGGCCTCGGACGGCGCGGCGAGCGTACCGCCTCCGTCGGAGAGGAATGGGTTGAAGGCGTCGTCGGCCCCGTCGCCTGCGTCGTCCGCGTCGGTCGCGGAGAGCAGCGCGGAGAGCCGCATCGTGTCGTCGTCCTGGGTGCCCTCCTGGGCGTCCTCGAGGAACGGGTTGTAGGCGGAGTCCCCGAACTCGGCCGGGAGCTCGCCGCCGGCGAGCGCCTCGGCCGCGCGCCGCCGGTCCGCCTCGCGACGGATGGCGACGTTGGCGGGAGCCCCGGTGCCGGCCGGGATCAGCTTGCCGATGATGACGTTTTCCTTGAGCCCGATCAGGTGGTCCTTGGAACCATTGATCGCCGCCTCGGTGAGGACGCGGGTGGTCTCCTGGAACGAGGCCGCCGCCAGGAAGCTGGCAGTGTTGAGCGAGGCCTTCGTGACGCCCAGCAGAACGACCTGCGCCGTGGCCGGCTCGCCGCCCTCGGCGAGGACGCGGTTGCTGACGCGCTCGAAGTCGAGCCGGTCGATCAGCTCGGTCGGGAGCAGGTCCGTGTCGCCCGGCTGGTCGATGCGGACCTTGCGGAGCATCTGGCGGACGATGATCTCGATGTGCTTGTCGTTGATCGTGACGCCCTGGCTCCGGTAGACCTTCTGGACTTCCTTCACTAGGTAGCGCTGCACGGCATCCTTGCCTCGCGTGTCGAGGTACTCCTGCGGGTTGATCGGGCCGTCCGTGATCGCGTCACCGGCCCGGATCTCCTGGCCGTTCTCCACGAGGAGCCGGGCGTTGTGCGGGATCGAGTACTCGCGCTCGACGCGATCCTCGGCCCGGATGGCGAGCTGGTCGCCGTCGCGGACCAGGATGCCCTTCTCCGGCGCGATGATGTCGAGGCCTTCTCGCCCCCCGTCCTTGCCCGAAACGCGGGCCAGGACCTGGCTCTTCTCCACGAGATCGCCCGTGGCGGCCAGGAGCTCGGCCCCCGGCGGAAGCCGGAGCGGCGCGTCGAACTGCTCCAGGCTGGTGACCTTGACCTTCGTCCCGAGGTCGGCCCGGATGATCTCGACGATCCCGTCGATGTGGCTGATCTCGGCCTTCCCCTTCGGGATGCGCGCCTCGAACAGCTCCTCGACGCGCGGCAGGCCCGCGGTGATGTCGGCGCCGGCCTGGGCCACGCCGCCGGTGTGGAAGGTGCGCATGGTGAGCTGGGTGCCCGGCTCGCCGATCGACTGCGCCGCGATGATCCCGACCGCCTCCCCGACGCCGACGAGGGAGCCCGTGGCGAGGTTGCGGCCGTAGCAGAAGCGGCAGACGCCGTAGCGCGCCTCGCAGGTCAGGGGGCTGCGGACCAGGACCTCCTGGACGCCGGCCGCCGCGACCCGGGCGGCGACCTCCTCCGTCAGCTCCTCGTTGCGCTCGGCCACGACGGTGCCGTCCGCCGCGGTGACGGTCGCGGCGGCCAGCCGGCCGACGAGCCGGCGAGCGAACGCGCCCTCCTCGCTGGCGATCTCGTCGGATTCGGAGCGGGTGATCCAGCTCCCCTCCTCCGTGCCGCAATCCTCGTCGCGGGTGATGACGTCCTGGGCGACGTCCACGAGGCGCCGCGTCAGATAGCCCGAGTCCGCGGTCCGGAGCGCGGTGTCTGCCAGGCCCTTGCGGGCGCCGTGGGTCGAGATGAAGTACTCGAGGACCGTCATGCCCTCGCGGAAGTTGCTGCGGACCGGGACGTCGATGATCCGGCCGGACGGGTCGGCCATCAGGCCGCGCATCGCGCCAAGCTGGCCGATGTTGCCCTTGTTGCCGCGCGCCCCCGAGGTGGTCATCATCGCGACCGCGCTCTGCGGGTCGAGGTTCTCCATCATCTTGTCGGAGAGCGTCTTGGACGTCTTCTGCCAGACGTCGACCACGGCCTCGTAGCGCTCGTCCTCGGTGATGAGGCCGCGCTGGTACTGGCCGTCGATCCTGGTGACCTGGCCGTCCGCCAGCGCCAGGAGCTCCTTCTTCTCGGTCGGGACCTCGATGTCGGAGACGGCGATCGTCATCCCGCCCCGGGTCGCGTACTCGAACCCGATCCGCTTGACGCCGTCCACCAGGTGGGCGGTCGCGGTCGGGCCAAGCTCGCGATAGCAGCGGTCCACCAGGTCGCGGAGGTGGGAGCGGCGCATCTCGCGGTCGAGGAAGCGCAGCTGCTCCGGGAGCACCTGGTTGAAGATGATGCGCCCGACGGTGGTGACGACCCGGCGATCGACC
The DNA here is from genome assembly GCA_031292335.1 of Candidatus Limnocylindrales bacterium. Lineage (GTDB taxonomy): Bacteria > Chloroflexota > Limnocylindria > Limnocylindrales > CSP1-4 > CTSoil-043. Next base: position 5,707 of record JARLHH010000344.1, read on the forward strand.
AGCGCGGCGGTCGCCTCGTCCCAGGTCCGCACGCTGACCTCGATCGGCTCGTGCAGGCGCAGGGACACGGGGTTGTAGTGGACGGCCGCCCGTGGATCGTCCTCGGCCAACGGGCTCGACGTGCGAGTGCTCCCGCCGGCCATCCCGCCGCTCGAGAGCTCGAACGCCAGGAGGGCGGCCTCTTCGTCCGCGAACGGGCGCGGCGCGGGCAGGTTCCCGTCGCGGTCGCGCTCGGGCACGTCCGTCGTGAGGTAGTAGCAGCCCAGGACCATGTCCTGCGTCGGGGCCACGATGGGGCTGCCGTCGGCGGGCGACAGCAGGTTCGAGGTCGAGAGCAGCATCGTCCGCGCCTCTTCCTGGGCGGCCGTCGAGAGCGGCACGTGGACCGCCATCTGGTCGCCGTCGAAGTCGGCATTGAACGCAGTGCAGACGAGCGGGTGAATCTGGATCGCCGAGCCCTCGACGAGGACTGGCATGAACGCCTGGATGCCCAGCCGGTGCAGGGTGGGCGCGCGGTTGAGCAGGACCGGGTGATCCTTGATGACCTCTTCGAGGACGTCCCAGACCGCGGGGTTCACCCGCTCGACGATTCGCTTGGCGCTCTTGATGTTGTGGGCGAAGCCCTTCTCCACCAGCTGGCGCATCACGAACGGCTTGAACAGCTCCAGGGCCATCTTCTTGGGCAGGCCGCACTGGTGCAGCTTGAGCTCCGGCCCGACCACGATCACGGAGCGGCCCGAGTAGTCGACGCGCTTGCCGAGCAGGTTCTGGCGGAACCGGCCCTGCTTGCCCTTGAGCATGTCGCTCAGGCTCTTGAGCCGGTGGTTGCCCGTCCCGGCGATCGCCCGGCCGCGACGGCCGTTGTCGACCAGGGCGTCGCACGCCTCCTGCAGCATCCGCTTCTCGTTGCGGATGATGATCTCGGGGGCACCGAGCTCCAGGAGCCGCTTGAGCCGGTTGTTCCGGTTGATCACGCGCCGGTACAGGTCGTTCAGGTCGGAGGTCGCGAAGCGCCCGCCGTCGAGCTGGACCATCGGGCGCAGCTCGGGTGGGAGCACGGGGAGCACCGACAGGATCATCCACTCCGGCCGCGTTCCCGAGCGGCGGAACGCCTCGATCAGGCGCAGCCGCTTGATCGCCTTCTTGCGTCGCTGGCCGGACGTGGTCCGGACCTCGACGTGCAGCGTGCGACCGAGCTCCTCGAGCTCCATCCGGGTGATGATGTCGCGGACCGCCTCGGCGCCCATCCCGGCCCAGAAGATCCGGCCGCCGCGCGCCCCGGCGCCCGCGCCGTACTTCTCGTCGAGATAGCGGAAGTCCGTCTCGGTGAGCGTCACGAGCGCCTTGAGGCCCTCGATCTCGTCCCGCTGGCGGCGGATCTCGTCCTTCCGACCCTCGGCAGCCCGCTTCCGGTCTTCGCGGTGCGCGTCGATCGCAGCGCGCATCTCGACCTCGAGATCCGCGATCTTCTGCTCCGTGGCGCGCTGCTCGGCCTCCTCGCGGGCCCGGAACTCCTCGGTGACCCGCTCCGACTCGGCGGTCGCGATCTTGCGCAGGCGCGTCCCGGCCTCCTTGGAGCCCTTCTCGCCTGCGCCGAGCACCACCTCGCCTGTGGGGGCGAAGGCGATCGTCTCCTCGGTGGTGCCGGTCTTGAGCTCGGCCAGGCGCGCCTGGATCTCCTTCGCGGCACCGCTTATCTCGTCGGTGCGGCGTGACCGTTCGGCCTCCAGGTCTGCCAGCAGCGCCGCCTGGCCGGCCAGCAGCTCGTCCTTCTGGCGCGCGAACAGGGCGTGCTGCTCGTCCTCGAACTCGTCGCCGCCCTTGCCGGCCCCGCCGCGCCCCTCGGCCTCCTCGTCGAGAGCCATCAAGGCGCGCTTGCGCGCGTCCTCGTCGACGTGGGTGACGATGTAGAGCGCGAAGTACAGGATCCGCTCGAGGTTGCGGGGGCTGATGTCGAGCAGGATCCCCAGGCGAGAGGGCGTGCCCTTGAAGTACCAAATGTGGCTGACGGGGCTGGCGAGCTGGATGTGGCCCATCCGCTCGCGCCGGACCTTGGCCCGGGTGACCTCGACGCCGCACTTGTCGCAGATGATGCCCTTGTAGCGAATCCGCTTGTACTTGCCGCAGTAGCACTCCCAGTCCTTGGTGGGACCGAAGATGCGCTCGTCGAAGAGACCGTCCTTCTCCGGCTTGAGCGTGCGGTAGTTGATCGTCTCGGGCTTGGTGACCTCGCCCGACGACCAGTCGCGAATCTGCTCCGGCGACGCCAGCGAAATGCGGATGGCGTTGAAGTTGTTGACCTCGAGCATGGTTCTCCTCCGCGCCGCCGCGGCTCTTCAGCGGCGCGATACGGATCGGGTGCGAGCGGGGCCGGGCCGGCCGAGCGCCGACCCCGCGAGATGATGGCGGGGCTAGTCCTCGAACCCGGCGAGGTTGATGCCGCCGAGGTCCGGGAGTGGGTACGAGGAGACATCCTCCACGAACCGGATCTCCTCGTCGTTCTCGTTGAGGATCTCGACGCTGAGACCAAGGCTCTGGAGCTCCTTGATCAGGACCTTGAAGGATTCGGGGACACCCGGCGGCTGGATCTCCTCGCCCTTGACGATCGCTTCGTACGTCTGGACGCGGCCCATGACGTCGTCCGACTTCACGGTGAGGAGCTCCTGCAGGATGTTTGCCGCGCCGTAGGCCTCGAGCGCCCAGACCTCCATCTCACCGAAGCGCTGGCCGCCGAACTGGGCCTTGCCGCCGAGCGGCTGCTGGGTGATCAGGCTGTAGGGGCCCGTGGACCGGGCGTGGATCTTGTCCTCCACCAGGTGGTGAAGCTTCAGCATGTAGATCTGGCCGACCGTGATGTCGCGCGCGAAGCCCTCGCCGGTGCGCCCGTCCCGCAGGTCGATCTTGCCGTTGCCCGGCAGGCCGGCCTCGAGGAGGGCGTCGCGGATCTGGGTCTCGGTCGCGCCGTCGAAGACGGGGGTCGCGGCCTTGTAGCCGAGCGTGGCGAGCGCCCAGCCAAGGTGGGTCTCGAGGATCTGGCCGATGTTCATCCGGCTCGGCACCCCGAGCGGATTGAGGATGATGTCGACCGGCGAGCCATCCGGGAGGAACGGCATGTCCTCCTGGGGCAGGATCTTGGCGATGACACCCTTGTTGCCGTGGCGGCCCGCCATCTTGTCGCCGACGCTGACCTTGCGCTTCTGGGCCACCGACACCCGCACGAGCTTGTTGACGCCGGGCATCAGCTCCGAGTCCTCGCGCGTGAAGACCTTGACGTCCACGACCTTGCCTCGCTCGCCATGCGGGAGGCGGAGGGAGGAGTCCTTCACCTCGCGGGCCTTCTCACCGAAGATGGCGCGCAGGAGACGCTCCTCGGCGGTCAGCTCCGTCTCGCCCTTCGGGGTGATCTTGCCGACCAGGATGTCGCCGGGCCGGACCTCGGCGCCGATGTAGACGATCCCCTCCTCGTCGAGGTCCTTGAGGGATTCCTCCCCGACGTTCGGGATATCGCGGGTGATCTCCTCGGGGCCGAGCTTCGTGTCGCGCGACTCGATCTCGTGCTTCTCGATGTGGATGCTGGTGAAGAGATCCTCGCGGACGAGCCGGTCGCTGATGACGATGGCATCCTCGTAGTTGCCGCCCTCCCAGCTCATGAAGGCGACCAGGATGTTGCGGCCGAGGGCAAGCTCGCCGCCGTCCGTCGACGAGGAGTCGGCGATCGGATCGCCGACCCCGACCCGGTGGCCGACGTCCACGATCGGCCGCTGGTTGATGCAGGTTCCCTGGTTCGAACGGACGAACTTCTGGAGCGGGTAGGTCCGCAGCTCGCCGGCATCCTCGTCGACGAGGATCCGGTCGGCGGTCACCGACGTGACGACGCCGGCTCCTCGGGCCAGCACCACCTGGCCCGAATCCTGGGCCGCCCGGCGCTCCATGCCGGTGCCCACGATCGGCGCCTCCGGCTCGAGGAGCGGGACCGCCTGGCGCTGCATGTTCGAGCCCATCAGGGCGCGGTTCGCATCGTCGTGCTCGAGGAACGGGATCAGGGCCGTCGCGACCGAGACCACCTGCTTCGGGCTCACGTCCATGTACTCGATCCGGTCCGGCGCCACCTCGGGGAAGAGGTCCCGGAACCGGCACGGAACGCGGTCCGTCACGAAGTGCCCGGCCTCGTCGAGCGCGGCGTTGGCCTGCGCGACGTGGTGCTCCTCTTCCTCGTCCGCGGCGAGATAGACGATCTCGTCGGTGACGACGGGACGGATCGGGAAGGCCTGCGCCTTCTGGCGCTTCAGCTCGGCGACCCCGGGGCCGGCCAGCGGCTCGCCCTTGCGGACCACGACCTCGCCGCCCTTGCCGACGAGGTCGGCGCCGGCTTCGAAGGTCGTGACGTCCGCGTCGTCCCAGGCGACGCTCCGCCGCACCTTGCGATACGGCGTCTCGATGAAGCCGTAGTCGTTGATCCGGCCGAACGTCGCGAGCGAGCCGATCAGGCCGATGTTCGGGCCTTCGGGTGTCTCGATCGGGCAGATGCGCCCGTAGTGGCTGTGGTGGACGTCGCGGACGTCGAACCCGGCCCGCTCGCGCGACAGGCCACCCGGACCCAGCGCGGAGAGGCGCCGCTTGCTGGTCAGCTCCGCCAGGGGATTCGTCTGGTCCATGAACTGGGAGAGCTGGCTTCCGCCGAAGAACTCCTTCATGGCCGCGGAAACCGGCCGGATGTTGATCAGGGCGTTGGGCGTCGCCTTGTCGATCTCCTGGATCGTCATCCGCTCGCGGACCACGCGCTCCATGCGGAGCAGCCCGATGCGGAACGCGTTCTGGATCAGCTCGCCGTTGGCGCGGATGCGCCGGTTGCCGAGGTGGTCGATGTCGTCCGGCTGGCCGCCGCCGTTGTTGAGAATGATCAGCTGCCCGACGATCGCGGCGATGTCCTCGCGGGTGATGGTCCGGCCGAGATGCGGGTCGGACTGGTCCTCCCGGGGAAGCTCGAAGCCCATCCGGGCGGCGATCGCGCCGAGCTTCTTGTTGAACTTGTAGCGCCCGACGCGCCCGAGGTCGTAGCGGCGGAAGTTGAAGAAGAGGCTCTCCACGAGCTGCCGCGCGTTGTCGCCGGTGGGCGGATCGCCCGGGCGGAGCTTCTTGTAGACCTCGATGAGCGCCTCGGCCTGGGTGTTCGTGGGGTCCTTGTCCAGGGTCGCGGCGATGTAGGGGTGCTCGGGGTTGTCGTCCAGGCCCGCGAACACGCCGGCGATCTCCTCGTCGCGCTCGTAGCCCACCGCGCGGAGGAACGTGGTCGCCGCGATCTTGCGCTTGCGGTCGACCTTCACCGAGAGCAGGTCGCGGTTGGACGTCTCGAACTCGAGCCAGGCGCCGCGGTTGGGGATGACCTTGGCCGTGTAGAGGTCGCGTCCGGAGCTGGGGTCCTCGACCTTGCCGTAGTAGACGCCCGGCGAGCGGACGAGCTGGCTCACGACGACCCGCTCGGCGCCGTTGATGATGAACGTGCCCAGCTCGGTCATCCAGGGGTAGTCGCCCATGTAGACGCGCTGGCGCTGGATCTCCCCGGTCTCCTTGATCAGCAGCTCGACGTTGACGTACAGGGGCTTGCTGTAGGTCTGGTCGCGGGTCCGGCACTCGAGCTCGGAGTACTTGGGCTCGCCGAACTCGTAGTCCAGGAACTGGAGCTCCATCACCTTGCCGGTGAAGTCCTTGATCGGGCTGATCTCATCGAACAGCTCCCGCAGGCCCCGGTCGATGAACCAGGCGAACGATCGGACCTGGAGCTCGATCAGGTTGGGGATCTCACGCTTTTCCGAGATTCGGGCGTACGAGATCCGGCCGGACGGCGCGAGGGACGAGGAATCAGCGACAGGCAGCATGAACCGCTCCTAGACCGAGGAGGGAGAGGGAAGAGAGGGCCGCGCTCACGGAATTGGAAATTGTATCGCTCGTGCGGATTCTGTCAAGCGCGCCAAAGCCGGGAAGGCGCCCGTGCGCCGTCCCGGCTTCTGCGGCCAGTGGCCGGCCGGGCCGCAGGCCCGGCCGGCGCACCCGGCGTGGCGGCCGCTACTTGATCTCGACCTTCGCGCCCTGCGCCTCGAGGGCGGCCTTGATCTTCTCGGCCTCGTCGCGCGCGATGCCCTCCTTGACGGGCTTGGGCGACGCGTCGACCAGGTCCTTCGCCTCCTTGAGGCCGAGGCCGGTCAGCTCGCGCACGACCTTGATCACGGGGATCTTGTTCGGCCCGATCTCGGCGAGAACGGCGGTGAACTCGGTCTGCTCCTCGGCGACCTCGACCGGCACGGCAGCAGCCGGCGCTGCCGCGACGGCGACCGGCGCGGCGGCGGAGACGCCGAACTTCGCCTCGAACTTCTTGATGAAGTCGGCGACCTCGACGAGCGTCATGGCGCCGATCTGGTCGAGCAGCTCGTCCTGGGTTAGGGTGGCCATGGGATTCGTGACTCCTTGCGATGGTCGCCCGCGGCGGGCGGGCGGGATTGCGAATGGGTTCGGAACGCTCAGGCGGCGGCGCGCGCCTTCTGCTCCTGCAGCTGAGCAAGCGCATGGGCAAGGTTGCGCAGGTTCGCGGAGAGCAGCCCGACGACCTGCGTTGCCGGCGCGCCGAACGCCCCGCCGAGCTGGGCGAGGAGGATGTCGCGGGACGGCAGGGTGGCGAGGCGGTTGACGCCCTCGGCATCGAGGGACGCGCCGCCCACGACGGCGCCCGTGACCTTCACGAGCTTGTACGGACGGACGGCTTCGAGGACCGTCCGGGCGACGAGTGCTTCGTCCCCGGTCCCGAAGGCGATCGCGGACGGGCCCCGAAGGAGCGGGGCAATGCCCGGGTTCCCTTCCTGCTCGGCGGCGATCCGCATCAGGCGGTTCTTCACGACCCGGTAGGTGACGTTCTGCTTTCGAAGCGCCCGCCGGATCTCGGCGATCTCCTTGACGGTCAGACCGCGGTACTCGGTGGTGACGAGCGTGGTGCTGCGGGACAGGTCGCCCCGGAGCTCGGCCACGGTGGCGCGCTTCGCGTCGGTCGGCATACGGCCCTCTGCTGCGCTGCGCGCGTCCGGCGCGCCCGGTGGATCCACCCGGCGGGATCCCCTGCCAGACGGTGCTTCCTCGCGTCCTGCAGGGTCCGCAGCGGGCGTCTCCGGTGGGAGGGCTCGGGGCCGGCGTCCTGCCTCGGCGTGCTCGTCGGCGTCCCCGGGTCCCGGTCCAACGGGTGCCCGATCCGGTCCGACGGATCAAGCCCCGACCGTCCGCCCACCAGGAGGTGGGCCTCGGTCCGCGGGCGCAGGCTGTCTGCGGCGGTCCGTCTTCGTGTTGCGCGACGCGCCTCTCGGCCGTCGCGGCGTGTGATGGTACAGGCTTCCGGCGCGTGGCGCCCGAAGCCTGGCTGGGTCAGGCGTTCGCGACCGCGAGCAGGCCGGGGACGTCCACGCGGACCCCGGGGCTCATCGTGCTCGCGATCGTCAGGCCCTTGAGATAGGTGCCCTTGGCGCCGGCCGGCTTGGCCCGGTTGATCGCGTCCAGCAGGGTGGCGAGATTCGCGACGAGCGCATCCGCGTCGAAGCTCGCCTTGCCGACGGGCACGTGGATGATCCCCGACTTGTCCACCTTGAACTCGACGCGCCCGGCCTTGACCTCGCCGATGGCCCGCTCGAGGTCGAACGTGACCGTACCGGCCTTCGGGTTCGGCATCAGGCCGCGCCGGCCCAGGATGCGACCCAGCTTGCCGACCATTCCCATCATGTCCGGCGTCGCGACGGCGACGTCGAACTCGAGCCAGCCACCTTCGATCTTCTTGACCAGGTCCTCGCCGCCCACTTCGTCGGCCCCGGCGCGGAGCGCCTCCTGGGCCTTCTCGCCCTGGGCGAAGACCACGACGCGGACGACCTTGCCGGTCCCGTGGGGCAGGACCACCGTGCCGCGCACCATCTGGTCGGCGTGGCGCGGATCGACGCCCAGGCGCAGGTGGGCTTCGACCGAAGGATCGAAGTTGACGATCGAGGTCTGCTTGACCAGGTCCACCGCGTCGGCCGGAGCGTATGCCCGGGTGCGGTCGACCAGCTTGAGCGCCTCGCGGTATTTCTTGCCGTGCTGGGCCATGCCTGGCTCCTCGTGCTGACGGCCGGCGTTCCGGCCTCCCCCGTGACGCGGGGTCGTCGTCCGGTTCGAGCACGACCGGAACGCGTCGCCGCCGGTCTAGCCGACGACCTCGATGCCCATGCTCCGGGCGGTTCCTTCGACCTGCCGCATGGCGGCCTCGATGTCATTCGCGTTCAGGTCGGCCATCTTCTGCGAGGCGATCTCGCGGAGCTGGTCACGCGTCACGCGGCCGGCCGTCTCGCGGCTCGCGGTGGCGGCGCCCTTGTCGATCCCGGCTGCCTTGCGCAGCAGGTCGGCGGCGGGCGGCGTCTTCAGGACGAAGGTGAACGAGCGGTCCTCGAAGACGGTGATCTGGGCGGGGATGATCTGGCCCGCCTTGTCAGCCGTCTTCTCGTTGTAGCTCTTGGTGAACTCGACGATGTTGATGCCATGGGGGCCGAGCGCGGTCCCCACCGGGGGTGCCGGGGTGGCCTTGCCTGCCGGGAGCTGGAGGGTGAGAACGATTCGAATCTTCTTCGCCACGGTGGCCGGTGTTCCTTTCGATCAGAGCTTCTCGACCTGGAGAAGGTCGAGCTCGACGGGGGTCTCACGGCCGAAGATGCTGACGAGGACCTTGACCTTGTTCCGCTCCGGGTCCACTTCGTCGACCGTCCCGACGAACTCGGCGAACGGCCCGTCCGTCACCCGGACGCTCTGGCCCTTCGTGAACGCGACGCGGTACTTCGGCGTCTCCACGCCCATCTGGCGGAGGATCTGCTTGACCTCGTGCTCCTCGAGCGGGATCGGCTCGCTCCGGCTGCCCGGGATGTTGCCCGTGCCGACGAAGCTGGTGACGCCCGGCGTGTTGCGCACGACGTACCACGACTCGGGGTCGTAGATCATCTCGACGAGGACGTAGCCGGGGAACACCTTCTTCTGGACGGTGTGCCGCTGGCCCTGCTTGATCTCGATCTCGTCCTCCATCGGGACGAGCACCTGGAAGATCTTGTCCTCCATGCCCATCGACTCGATGCGGTGCTCGAGGTTGGCCTTGACCTTGTTCTCGTAGCCGGAGTAGGTGTGAATCACGAACCAGCGCTTCTCGGGCGCCCGGACCATCTCCGTCATCACGGGTCCCCTACGCCGCCGGGGTGATGAGGCGAACCGCCTCGGTGAAGACGAAGTCCCAGGCCGCGATGAACAGCCCGACCGCCGCGCTCACGGCGAAGACGAGCACGGTGAGGTTGCGCACCTGGTCGCGCGTCGGCCAGGAGACCTTCTTGAGTTCCGACCACGATTCATCGAAGAACCGACGGATGCGTCGCACGATGGGCTACTGCACTTCCCTGGTAGGCGGGGTCGAATTGCTGGCAGGGGCGATAGGACTCGAACCTACAACCACCGGTTTTGGAGACCGGTGCTCTGCCAATTGAGCTACGCCCCTGTGGACCCCTCTGCTATTTCGCCTCGCGGTGCAGGGTGTGGCGGCGCTCCCGCGGGCAGTACTTCCGAAGCTCGATCCGGTTGGGATCGTTCCTCTTGTTCTTGCGCGTGGTGTACGTCCGCTCCTTGCACTCGGTGCAGGCGAGCTGAACAATCGGCCGGTTCTCGGCTGCTTTTGCCATCGGGCTACTCGACGATGCTCACGATCGCGCCGGCGCCGACGGTTCGGCCACCCTCGCGGATCGCGAAGCGCTGCCCGATCTCGATCGCGATCGGGGTGATGAGCTCGACCTTCATCTCGACGTTGTCGCCGGGCATGA
>JARLHH010000345.1 GCA_031292335.1 Candidatus Limnocylindrales bacterium
AGCCACGCCTCCGGGTGCCGGCAGGCCATGTCGAGGATCGTGCCGACCACCTGCCGGAACATCGGCCCGAGGTCCGCCGACGGGTCCTTCGGGTCGTGGATCTTCGCCCCGAGGCGGGCCTCGCAGACGGCGAATCCTCCGGTCAGCGCGTGGGTGGTCATCCAGATGTCGATGCCGAAGCGGCTCACCTCGGGCGTCCAGTCGTCCTGCGCCAGGTAATGACGGACCAGGTCGCCGGAGACCCCGAAGTCGCCGCCGATCGGCTGGCGGATCCGCCGCCCGTACAGCGCCCGAGTGAGTGGGTAGGTGACGGTGTTCGTGATCGTGCCGTCGTACTTGTGGCGGGCGTACAGCGGTGCCACGAAGTCGAAGCCGCCCTTGAGGATCGGCCCGGACAGCAGCTCCACCCACTCCGGGCCGATCGAGCGAAGGTCGGAGTCGACGACGACGAGCGCCCGGACGTCGAGCGCCGCCGCGATCTCGAAGATCGTGCGCAGGGCGGCGCCCTTCCCGCCGACGCCGTCGACCTCGGGATAGGTCAGCGCGAGGCGCTCCAGGCGGTTGGTGGGCCGGACCAGCAGGATCCGCTCGACGTAGTCCGGCGGCTCGGTCTCCGCGACCACGCGCTGCGTCCCGTCCGACGAGCCGGCGTCCGCGTTGACGAGAAGCGGGCGCAGGTCCGGGAAGTACTGGACGAGGCCGGCCTGGGCCGCGCGGACGACGTAGCCGATGGTTGCGGCGTTCTTGAAGCTGGGGATGCCGACCATGATGTCGGCGTGTCCCAGCCGCTGGATCTCAGCCTGGAGGGCCGGGCTCAGGAGTGAGGCGGGCACCCCGGTACCGTACCACGGGGGCCGAGCCGTCCGGCCGTCAGCGGCGCGGCATCGGCGCCATGCACCAGTCGTCGTTGGTCGCACCCGGACGGTAGCGGCTGTTGGCAGCCTTGTAGGCGAGGCCGCCGAACCCGAACGAGCGCCACGTCACGATGAACGTGCCGGCCGGGTGGCGGACGTACGGCGTCCGGCGGACCAGGTTGCCCTCCGCGAGCACGCTCTCCAGCAGGCGCTTGCGTTCCAGCAGCGGAATCTCCACGAGCGTCTCGCCGTCGAGCGCGACCAGGTCCACGGCCACGAACGCGATGGGCGCCTCGTCGGGGTCGTCCTCGTCAGGCGCCGGAATCCGGGCCCGGGCGGTCCGCTCGAGACCGGCGCTCGCGCTCATCAGCTCGGCGCCCCGCCGGCCCAGGAAGAACTGGCTGGCGTGCTCGCTGAAGGTAGGGATTTCGCTGTTCAGGATCGTCCGGCTCTCGCTCGACTGGGTCGCCTGGTCGGTGAGGTAACCGTCCACGACCGCGGTCTCGGCCGCCAGGGCGGCCAGCAGCGCCTGCGCGATCGGAGCGTGGTCCGCGGTGAGGTCCGCGCCGGTCGCGTCGTGGATCGCCACGTCCGCGGCGGCGGTGTCGAGATGGACGAGGACGCGGACGCCATCCCAGGCGGGCTCGATCACGGGATCGGCAACTTGGTTGGCCGGCCGGTGCCCGAAGGCCTGCGGTCGCCACGCGCGCGGATCTGAATCCATGCGCCCGATCATACGCGCCGAGTCGAGCAGTCCCGGGAGCACAGACGCCCCGGTGGCGGGACCGGAGTGTTCCGGGGGTCGGTGACCGATGCCGCCGGGAGGCCGACGGCGACGCGCTAGACGAGGTGGTGGGCCGCCTCGACACAGTCGACGGTGCAGCCGCGCGCGTCACGACCGGACCGGCCGGCGAAGTGCCACCAGGAGCCGTCAGCGCCGAGGATCGAGTCGCGCGTGGTCAGGCGACAGCCGCAGGCCGCGCAGACGACCGTCCCCGACGCGAGCCGGCGGGCATGTGAGCCCGGGCGCGCGGCGTGCGCATGGGGCGAGAGGGATGCGTGGATGTCGAGTGCGGTCATGTGTTCGTCCTCAGCTGGGCGGTTGCCTGCGGGACGGCGGCGAGGCCGGCTGGCCTGCCGCGGGGACGTGAGTCCCGGAGAACACGAACGTACGCGCGTCCCGGCGCGAGGGTCAGTACCGAGGGGGGCGCGCTTCCGTTTCGAATCGGTTGCGTGGTCGGGAGCGGCCCGGCGTGCGCCGCACCGGCGCGTTGTCCCTGGTGCAGTCGCCCCCGGCGCGCTCGCCTTCAGGAGCGGTAGCCGGACGGGTGGGCCTGGCGCCAGGCCCGGGCCGAGGCGACGATCTCCACGATGTCGCGGTGGGCGGGCCGCCAGCCCAGGATCTCGCCGGCGCGGCCGGCGTCTGCCACGAGAACGGGGGGATCGCCGGCACGTCGCTCGCCGATGGCGTGCGGGATCGCGTGGCCGACCACGGTCTCCGCCGCCGACACGACCTCCCGCACGCTGAAGCCGCCCCCGTTCCCGAGGTTGATGGCGATCGCGGCGGCGCCGTCGGCGTCGGGTCCAGCCGTCCGCGGATCGTCGGGCGAGGTCGCCTCGAGGGCGAGCACGTGCGCGCGCGCCAGGTCCTCCACGTGCAGGTAGTCGCGGACGCAGGTCCCGTCCGGGGTCGGGTAGTCGATCCCGAACACCGTGAGG
>JARLHH010000346.1 GCA_031292335.1 Candidatus Limnocylindrales bacterium
CCGCGATCTTCTCCGGCGAGGCGTCGGCCGCCCCCAGCATGAGCTGCGCGGCGTCGCCCGGCACCAGGTGGATCATCAGGAAGGTCAGCACCGAGGCGCCGAAAACGACGGCGAGCAGTTCCAGGCCGCGCAGGACGAGGGTGCGGATCACTTCTTCAACGTGGCCTCGCGCAACGAGCGCAGCGAACGGGTGGGCGAGGGGGTGAAGCCCTCCAGACCGTTGCTGACCGCCGCGTAGAGCGTGCCGTAGGCGAGTGTGACCACCGGGCCGGTGCAGGCCAGCGCCTTCTGGACCTGATTGTAGATCTCGCGTCGCGCCGCCGGCTGGGCCTCGGCGCGGGCGGCGGCGAGTTGGCGGTCGATCTCGGGGTTGGAATATTTGAAGACGTTGGTGGCCCCGCCGGTGGCGAAGGTGCGGCCGAAGTAGTCGTCCGGGTCCGGGCCGCCGGAGTTGAGCGAGACGAAGCCCTCGAAGGCGCTGGCCCGCCAGTCGGCGATGAAGCGGCCCTGCTCCTGGACGTTGAGCGTGACGTCGAAGCCGGCCTTGTTGGCCTGGGCCTGCACCACCTGGGCGACGTCCACCACCTGTTGCAGCGAGCCGAGCACGTTGAGCGTGATCTTGACCGGGGTTTTCAGCCCGGCGGCGGCGAGCTTGGCGCGGGCCGCGGCGGGGGCGGCGTGCAAGCAGGGGAAGGCGCTGGCCGGCAGCGCCCACTGGACGAGCGCGGGCGAGAGCGGCCCGCCCTCGGCGCCCCGCCCGTAGTAGGCGGCCTCGATGATCTGGGGACGGTCGAGCGCCAGATTGAACGCCTCGCGGACCTCGGGCTTGTCGAGCGGCGGGCGGGAGACGTTCAGGCCGACCAGGGAATAGGCCAGATCCTGCACCGACAGCAGCTTCACGCCGGGGCGGCCGAACAGGGCCGCGGCGGAGGCGCCGTCCACCACCGGCAGAAGCTGGTAGGTGCCCCCGGCGATGCCGGCCTCGCGGGTGGCCGCCTCGGGGACGATGTTGAACTTCAGCCCGTCGAGGTGCGGCAGCCCGGCCGCCCAGTAGGCGGGGTTCTTGCCCAGCACCAGGGCGGTATCGGGAATCCAGTCGGTCAGCTTGAAGGGGCCGGTGCCGTCCGGCTTGCGCCCGAGGCTGGCCACCGACTCGGGCGGCACGATGGCCAGACCCGCGAGCTGGGTCAGCAGCGGCGCGGAAGGCGTGGACAGGGTGAGCTTCACCGTCTCCGTGCCAACTGCCTCGGCGCCCTGGATGGCGGCGAAGCGGCTGGCGAGCGGGGAGGAGGTCTTGGGGTCGCGTACCCGCTCGATCGAGGCGATCACGTCGGCCGCCGTCATCTCCCGCCCCGAGTGGAAGCGCACGCCGGGGCGGAGCTTGAAGAGGTAGGTCAGCCCGTCCGGGGAGACGGTCCAGGACTCGGCCAGCGCGGGCTCGACGCCCAGGTCGTCGCCAATCGCCGTCAGACCTTCATAGAGCGTGGAGGTGATCAGGGCGGTGGAGAAGGCGGTGGCGAGGTGCGGGTCGAGGCCGACCGGGGAGGCGTCGGTGGCGATCTGCAGGGTCTGGGCGCGGGAAGCGGCCGGGGCCGCGAGGCCGAGGGCAAGCAGGCTGCCGGCCGCCAGCAGGCGGAAGGCGAGACGGGACATGACGGGAATCCTCCGCGCGTTTCGCATCTGCCGGAACTGTAACAGAGTGCCTCAGACGTGTCAGGCGCACGGACCCAGTCCAGCGTACGAGGGCGTCCGGGGGCGGCGGGAA
>JARLHH010000059.1 GCA_031292335.1 Candidatus Limnocylindrales bacterium
CCAGGATGAGCTCGACGGTGCGTGCGTACCCGAGCTGCCCGGTGTTGCACTGGAGCGTGTACAGGAGTGGGTCGCTGCGGTCCAGTCCGTACACCTGCCGCAGGTAGGCAGCCCGGTTGGCGTCCATCTCGTGCATGCGCCGGCGGGCGGCCGACTCGGACAGCGTTTCTCGCTCCATCACGGTCTCGAGCCGCGCAGATTCGGCCGCGTAGAGGAACACGTGAACCGCGTCCCGGCGTTCGCGCAGGATCGCGGCTCCCCCGCGCCCGACGATCACCGCGTTTCCGCCCCGCGCGACCTCGGTCACCACCTTCCGAGTGAGCTCGAGGATGGCGAGGCGTGGGTCGTAGGCCGGATCGGGGTAGGGCACGTCCCAGACCATCCCCGGCGCGGCACCCATCGGCCCGAACGCGGCGACCAGCCGGCCGAGGAGGCTCGCGGGGTGTTCGTCCTCCGCCGCCACCGACGTCGGCGGGAGTTGAGCCCGCCGAGCGACCTCCGCGACCAGCCACTTGTCCACGAGGTCCGCGCCGAGTCGTTCGGCGACGATCGCGGCCACGGTCGAGCCGCCCGCCCCGTACTGCCGCGCGATGGTGATAACCGGCATTCGGCTATACTCCCGTTTCAGCGACTATACACGATGGTGGAGTGTCGTGCTCGACTGGTCCCCCGAGACGCGCCGGGCCCTGCGCGCATACATCCGCGCCGTCGCGCTGGCAGACCCGCTGCAGCGCGACCTGGCCCGGACGTACGGGGTGGCGCTCGGCGATCTTCACGCCCTCCGGCTGCTGCGCGATCTCGGGGAGGCGCCGATCAGCCGCCTGGGCGCCGGGCTCGAGCTGAAGCCGTCCAGCGCCACGAACCTCGTCGATCGCCTCGAGGCGGCGGGGCTCGTCACGCGCGGCACCGATCCCGCCGACCGGCGGGTCACCACCCTGGCACTGACCCCACGGGCGCACGAGGCGCTCGGAGATCGGGCGCTCGTTGAGTCGAGCGGACTGGTGCGGCGCGTCGAGCGGCTGGCGCCAGGCGAACGGCTGCTCCTGGCGTCGCTGCTGGAACGCCTCCTCGAGCCCGAGCCCGGCGAGGACGCGACACCCGACGAGGCGCCGTCCCCGCCGTCCGCCGCGCACGAGGTGGCGCAGTGATCGTTGGCGGACGGGTCCGGTTCGCGGCCGCCGGCCGCGCCCTCCACCACCGCAACTTCCGGCTCTTCTTCTTCGGCCAGCTGATCTCGGTGACCGGCACGTGGATGCAGTCGCTGGCACTCGGCTGGCTCCTGGGAACGCTGGTCGGGTGGAACCAGGCGGTCGTGTACATCGGCCTGCTGGGCGTGGTGCAGTTCATGCCGGTGCTCGTCCTGGGTCTCTTCGGCGGAATCATCGCGGACATCTGGCCCAAGCGATGGACCGTCGTCGGGACGCAGATATCGGCCGGCGTCCTGGCGCTCGTTCTGGGCGGACTCGTGTACTTCCACGCCGTCGCGGTCTGGCACGTCTTCGTGCTGGCGTTCCTGCTGGGCCTGGTCAACACGGTCGACATGCCGGCGCGCCAGGCGTTCGTGGTCGAGATGGTCGGCGACGATGACGTCGCGAACGCCGTCGCCCTCAACTCGGCGGTCTTCAACGCCGCGCGCATCGTCGGGCCGGCGATCGGCGGGATGGTGATCGCCGTCGTGGGAACCGCGCTCTGCTTCATCCTCAACGGGCTCAGCTATGGTGCCGTCGTCGTCGGCTTGCTGGCCATGCGCGACAGCGAGCTGCGGCCGGCGACCCGGCTGGCGATTCCCCGCAGCCTGGCGGCGGTCGGCGCGAACCTGGGCGAAGGTCTGCGATACGTCTGGCGCACGCCGGTGGTGCTGCTGGCCATCACGGTGATCGGTTTCGTGTCCACGTTCGGCATGAACTTCAATGTGCTCCTGCCGGTCATGGCAGCCACGGTCCTGAATGTCGGGCCCGACGGATACGGCGTTCTGTACGCGTCGATGGGAGCAGGGGCGCTGGCGGCTGCCCTGTCGGTCGCGATGCTGGGGCGGCCGCGGCTCCGGATCCTGATCGGTGGCGGCATCGTGCTCGGGGTCGCCGAGTTCGTGCTTGCCAGCACAACGCTGTTCCCCGTCGCCATGGCGGCGGTCTTCGTGTGTGGCGCAGGTGCCATCGCGACGTCGATCAGCGCCAACTCGCTGATCCAGGTCACCGTTCCGGGACCGCTGCGTGGCCGCGTTCTCAGCGTTTACACGACCGTCTTCTCGGGTTCGACGCCGCTCGGGAACGGCCTGACGGGCGGCGTCGGGGGCCTGTGGGGGACGCCGGCGGCGCTCGTCATGAACGGCGCGGTCACCCTCTGCGCGGAGGTGGTTGCTGCCGCTGCCGTGCTGCGCGGCTTCGGCCGGATCGGCGGTGATCACGGAGCCGGATCGGCCAATTCGGCGCCGGTCACGGTGAGCCCGAGCGTGGGTCTGCCTTCCATCGATTGAGCTGTGCGGCAGGCACGAGAGCCTCATGCCTTGCGGCGTGTCGGTCTCTCCGAGCTGATCGGGACCCTCGGCCGCGGTTCCCGGCATGGGTGGGATCGAGCTCTCACCCGCGCGGGGCCATCCAGGTTCAGGCGGTCACGACCGTCAGGCCAAGTGCGCGCGCAGCCTGCGCCTGGCGAAGATCGAACGTCAGGAAGCCGAACCCGGGTGCGGAGACTCGTTGCGCGGCCGCAAGGTGGAGGGCGTCGAGGGTTCGCACGCCGGTGGTCTCCGCGATCGAGGCCGCCGATTCGCAGGTTGCTTCGTCGAGCTCGATGATCGAGAAGGAGCGCAAATCGTCGGCGAAGGCGGCTCGCGCGGCGGCGAGTTCGCGTCCCGAGAGCAGCCGAGCAAGGTTGCAGCGAACCTCCACGATCGTGTGGCGGGCAGTGAGGAGCGCACCGTCGGCTCGCAGCAACGCGTCTGCGGCGGCCGAGTCGGCCTCTTCGACGTACCGCTTGAGCAGGGCGCTCGAATCGACGTAGGCGCTCACTCGCCGCGATCCTCGGCCAGCGCATCGAGCACCCGCCTGGAGGCCTTCGACCGGTGCACAGGACCAAGCGGCGAACCCGTGCCCGGCGTGATCCAGCCGGCGCGGATCCCGTCCTCGATGCGTTCGCGTCCGGGCACCGGACCGAGCACCGCCTTCGGCCGCCCGCGGTCGGTGACCCGCAGGACCTCTCCCCGTTCCGCCCGATCCAGGTACTCGGACAGACGCTGCTTCAGCTCCCGGATCCCGACGTCAGCCATGTAGACACATTATCACGGTGATGTGCCTACATCCGGGGCGAGATTGCGTGACCCCAACGACCGGCGGGTCCGCGACCGTTGCGGAGAGGTGGAACGTCGGCACGGGGCACGCCCAATCAG
>JARLHH010000347.1 GCA_031292335.1 Candidatus Limnocylindrales bacterium
GCCGCCCGAACCGCCCAGCGGAGCCCGGCGATCGTCACGATCCGCGGCTCCCCGATCACGCGCTGACGCAGGGCGCTCACGCGCGAAGCTCCGCGAGCGCCACCGCGACGGCCGCGGCCGCCTCCCGGTGGAGCTCCACGTTGCGGGCTCGCTGCGTGCGAAGCTCCAGGACGTTCACACCGGTGGCCACCAGGCTCTCGGCGAGGGCGGCGCGCAGGCCGCCGGCCTCGACCGGTCGATGGACGGCGCCGAGCGCCTCAACGATCGGACCCAGGTCGATTCCGTGGGGCGTCCCGAAGAGTTCCTCGTAATGGGCCGGCAGGCCGACAGCCGGCGCGTCGGCCGCGGCCTGGGGCAGGAACGAGAAGATCCCGCCGCCGTCGTTGTTGACGAGCACGACCGTGGCCGACAGCCCGTGCAGCTTGGCGGCCACCAGCGCGTTGAGGTCGTGCAGGAACGACAGGTCCCCAACCACGAGCGCCACCTGCCCGACTCCGGCCGCCGCCGCACCGAGCGCAGACGAGACGACGCCGTCGATGCCGTTCGCGCCGCGGTTCGCGAGCGGGCGGATCGCGCGCGCGCTGCCCGGCAGCCATGCGTCGAGGTCGCGGACGGGCATGGAGCTGCCGGCCCACAGGATCGCGCCGTCGGGGAGCAGCTCGCCGAGATAGGCGAACGGGGCGCCTTCGAACGCCTCCCCGCGCCCCTCGACCTCCGCGAGCCACGCCCGGAGCGCCACGTCCGCCGCGTGGTCGGCGGCCAGCCAGCCATCCAGCCAGGCATGCGCTGGTTGGGAGGCCACGCCGGGGAGCGTCGCGATCGCATCGGCGAGCGCTGTCGCTGTGATCGCCGCGTCCGCGTGGACGAACGTGGTCGGCAGCAGCGCGGGTTCCCGGTACCCGCCGTCGCCGTCCACGACGAGCTGGTCCGGCGCGGCATCCTCCAGGAGCGCCAGCATCGGCTTGGAGGTCGGGATCGCCCCGAAGCGGACCACGAGGTCCGGCGCATGCGCGTCGCGCCACGCACCCGGCCGGCAGAGGAGGTCGCCCCGGGCGACGACGCGCGAGCGATCGTGCGGCCCGCAGCGACAACCCGAGAGCGGGTCGGCCAGGACCGGGAAGCCGGTCGCCTCCGCCAGGCGGGCGAGCGCCGCGGGCAGGGCCGGGTCGGCCTGGGGCCCGGCCACGATCAGCCCGCGGCGAGCAGCGGCCAGGCGCATCGCGAGGTCCGCGAGATCGGACGCTCCCAGCGTCCGCGGCCCGGCGAGCACGTCGGTGAACGAGCGCGACGGCTCGCCGTCCATCGCCTCATGGGGTCGCAGATCACCGTCCGGGATGAGCGGCTCGCGGAACGGAAGGTTGAGGTGGACGGCCCCGGCAGGACCGGCGAGCGCCGTCGCGACGGCACGTCCCGCAACGGAGCGGACATGCCGGCGCGTCTCCGGGGTCCCGTCGAAGAGCGGCAGGTCCACGCTCCATTTCGCGTGGGTGCCGAACAGGCCCACCTGGTCGATGGCCTGCGGAGCGCCGCGGTCGCGGAGCTCGGGGGGACGATCGGCCGTGAGGAGCACCAGCGGGACCCGGCCGAGCGTCGCTTCGACCGCGGCCGGCAGGAGGTTGGCGGCCGCCGTGCCGGAGGTGACCAGGACGCCCGTCGCCCGCCCCGAAGCCCGCGCCAGGCCCAGCGCGAAGAAGCCGGCCGACCGCTCGTCGAGCAGGACCCGGACCCGGAGCCCTGGATGGGCCCGCAACGCGAGCGCAAGCGGCGTCGAGCGCGATCCCGGGCACACGACGACGGCCCGCATGCCGGCCCGGACCAGCTCCTCGACGAACGTGCGCAGGGCGACGACGTCAGTCATGCCGCTGGCTCCGGATCGCGGCCCAGGGCCGACGCGACCGGCCGCAGCTTCATGCGCGACTCCTCCCATTCGCGTCCGGGGTCCGAGTCCGCGACGATCCCGCAGCCCGCGTAGAGGCGCGCCTCACGACCGGTCACCAGGCCGCA
>JARLHH010000348.1 GCA_031292335.1 Candidatus Limnocylindrales bacterium
CGCTGGATCGCCGCGACCGCGTGGTCGCCCTGGAATGCCGGATCGCCGAACGCCGCCTCGAGGCTGTCGGTGGCCGGCACCAGCGCGTCGAGCAGCGTCTTCTCGCCGAGCGCCGCCCCGCCCCGGCCCATGATCCCGGTGATGGCTGCCCGCAAGATCGCGATGACGTCCTCCGGAGCGAGCTCCGTCCGGTCGCCGGCGGCGACGCCTGCCCGCAGGAACGCCGTGCCCCAGATCGGCCCGCTGACGCCGCCGACCTTGGACGTCAATGTCAGACCGACTTTCTTGAGGATGGCCCCGGCGCTCGAGTGGTCGAACGTGGCATAGTCGCTGAGGACGACTTCCCAGCCGTTCCGCAGCGAGTAGCCGAAGTCGCCGTCCCCGACGATGGAGTCGAGCTGGGCGAAATAGTCCGCGTTGTCGACGATCGTCGAGGCCATCGTCATGAGGACGAGGTCCAGATCGTCGAGCGACGCCTGTGCCATGCGAACCTCCCTTCTGGGTTGGGGGCCGGGTTGGGGAGTGGGTTGGGAAGCGGTCAGGGGGCGAGGCAGGCCGTCAGGTCGGCCAGCGTCACGTACGCTCCCGGCCGGGCCGCCGAACGGTTGGCGATCACGGTGGCGGGCTCTCCGTCCGGGTCGCCGAGGGATGACACGACGAGGATTGCTTCGCTGAAGTCCTCCTTGTCCGTGTAGCCGTTGACCGTGACGAGGCAGCGCAGGCCTGCGGCGTGGGCCGCCTCGAGGCCGTTGCGCGAGTCCTCGACGACGAGCACCTCGGCGGGGTCCACGCCGAGCCTGTCGAGGGCGAGGAGGTAGATGTCCGGCGCCGGCTTCTTGCGCGGGACGCAGTCCCCGGCGAGGAAGACGTCGAAGCGGGCGGCCCGCTCCGGGCCCACCGCGTAGTCGAGGATGGCGTGGACGGACGCCTCGGCCGAGGTGGAGGCGACGCCCAGCTTCCAGCCTGCCTTCTGGGCTGCCGTGATGATCCGGCGGATGCCGGGGCGCGGCGGGAGCTTGCCCCCGGCGACCATCTCCGTGTAGATCGCCGTCTTGCGCTTGTGCCACTTCGCGATCTCGGCGGCCTGGGCGTCGGGGTCCGTGGGCAGGCCGGCGGCC
>JARLHH010000349.1 GCA_031292335.1 Candidatus Limnocylindrales bacterium
CCCACCAGCACGCTGGGCAGCACGGGCGACGCCTCGACCCCGGGCTCCGGCCTGGCGCTGGGGATCCTCGCGCTCGCGTTCGTCTCCGTCCTGGGGATCGGCGTGGTCCGCCCCCTCGCAGCGCGCCGAGCACGCCGCTAGCACCCCTTCCGTTCGCTCCTCCGAGGCCGGCCCGTTCCCTCCGGGCCGGCCTCGTCACGTCTCCAGGCCGCGGCAGCGCAACCAAGACCTTTCCGTTCACGGAAAGGTTATACTGGCGTCCGTGAGCCGCAGCATCGCGCCGGAGCCGCCCGGCGACCTCGCCACCCGTTCCCCCATCGCGGGCGCGCCCCCACTCCGGATCCACCAGGTCGCCGAGCTGATCGGCCTCACCCCGCGCTCGATCCGGTACTACGAGGAGATGGGGCTGCTGAGCCCGTCCGCCCGGTCGCGCGGCTCGTACCGCCTGTTCGACCAGCTCGACATCGACCGTCTCCGCTTCATCAAGGGCCTCCGCGACGACGCCGGCTTCTCGATCGCCGAGATCGGCCGGCTCCTCGAGGATGAGGCCGCCCGCCGGCTCGCCCGCGAGGCGCTTGCCTCGACCGACGACCCCGCGGAGCGTCACCGCATCCTCAGCGGGCGGCTCTCGAGCATCGACGACCAGCTTGCGGGCCTCAACGAGAAGCTCGCCCGGCTCCAGGAGATGGTCGCCGAGCTGCAGCGGCGGCGGCGCCACGTCCTGGAGCACCTCGCGGAGCTCGCGGGGGACGCGGTGAACGCCGGCGACACGGCGAACGACGACGACGCGCCCGCCCTCGCCGGGAAGGCCCACGCGGCCGGCAGCGCCGTGGCGGCCGGTCGGGGCTCCGCCCGGTGACGGCCGGGGTCGGCCGCGGTTCCTTCCGCTGGCGGGGAGCCCTCCGGCATCGCAACTTCCGCCTGTTCTGGTTCGGCCAGCTCATCTCGCTGGTCGGGACCTGGATGCAGTCGATCGGCCTGGCCTGGCTCGTGCTCCTCCTCACCCACGACCCGCTCTGGCTCGGGTTCGTGGCCGCGGCCCAGTTCCTGCCGGTCCTGATCCTGGGGCTGTTCGGGGGGATCATCGCGGACGTCCTCCCCAAGCGGCGGACGCTCGTGGGGACGCAGACGGCGTCGATGCTCCTCGCTTTCGTGCTCGCCGCCCTCACCTTCGCGAACGTCGCCCAGGTCTGGGAGATCCTTCTGCTCGCGGCACTGCTCGGGCTCGTCAACGCCGTGGACATGCCGACGCGCCAGTCGTTCGTCATCGAGATGGTGGGCGTCGAGGACGTGACCAACGCGGTCGGCCTGAACTCCGCGGTCTTCAACGCGGCCCGGATCGTCGGGCCCGCGCTCGGGGGCATCCTGATCGGCCTGGTCGGCGTGACGGCCTGCTTCTTCCTGAACGGCGTCAGCTTCATCGCGGTCATCGTGGGCCTGCTGCTCATGCGCGAATCCGACCTCCGGGCGGCCGCCCGGCTGGCCCGACCGACGAGCGTCCGGGCCGTGGCCGACGACCTGGCCGAGGGCCTGCGCTACGTCCGGGCGACTCCCGTGGTCCTGCTGGCGGTCTGCCTGGTCGGCTTCGTCTCCACGTTCGCGATGAACTTCAACGTGATCGCCCCGGCCCTTGCCCAGGATGTCCTCGGGGTCGGCGCGACCGGCCTCGGGTTCCTCCTGTCCTCGATGGGGCTCGGCTCCCTGGTCGCCGCCCTCCTGGTCGCGTCGCTGCGGCGTCCGCGACCGTGGATCATGGTGGTCGGGGCGCTCGTCCTGGGCGTGCTCGAGGTGGCCCTCGGTGGAATCCGGTCCTACCCGTTCGCGCTCGTCGCGATGTTCGGCGCGGGCGCCGGCGCGATCGCGATGATGGTCTCGGCCAACACGGCGATCCAGCTCGCCGTGCCGGACCGCCTGCGGGGACGGGTCATGTCCGTCTACACGACGGTCTTCTCCGGGTCGACCCCGATCGGGGCGCCGGTCATCGGCTGGCTGGCGTCCGCGTTCAGCACCGAGGTCGCCCTGATCGTCGGCGGGGCGACGGCGATCGTCGCGGCGCTCGTGGCGGGGGCCTGGGTGCTCCGCGGCGGCCTCTCGCTCCTGCCGGGTTCCCTGGCGGAGCGGCTCGGCCCGGAGGCGGTCGCCGCTGCCGGGCCGCCACCCGGCGCCGGGACGTAAGCGGGAGCCCGCAGCACCGTGGAACGCAAGTGGCTCATCCTCTCGAGCGTCTCGCTCGGGTCGCTGATGTCCACGCTCGACGGCAGCATCGTGAACATCGCGCTGCCGTCGATCCAGGCGGACTTCCGCATCGACCTGACCACGGTCGAATGGGTCGTGGTCGCCTACCTGCTGGTCGTGGGCGCGCTGCTGCTGCCGTTCGGCCGCCTGGGCGAGGTTCTCACGTTCAAGCGCGTCTACCTGGTCGGCTTCAGCCTCTTCACCCTGGCGAGCATCTGCTGCGGGGCCGCGCCCAACGAGGCCGCGCTCATCGGGTTCCGGGTCGTCCAGGGCGTGGGCGCGGCGATGATCATGGCAATGGGACCGGCGATCGTGGCGCGAACCTTCCCCGCCCACGAGCGTGGGCGCGCGCTGGGGCTGAACGGAGTGAGCGTCTCCATCGGGCTCAGCCTCGGGCCGGCGCTCGGCGGGCTGCTCACCCAGGCGGCCACGTGGCGGGCGATCTTCCTGATCAACGCACCGATCGGGCTGCTGGCAGTGATCTGGGCGGCTCGCGTGCTCCCCGCGGAGACGCCCGGCAAGGGGCAGTCGTTCGACGTGCGAGGGGCGGCGCTCTCGGGCGTCGCCCTGTTTGCGCTGCTGCTCGCCCTCAGCGAGGGCCAGGCGTGGGGCTGGACGAGCCCCGCGACGATCGGCCTCCTGGTCGCCTTCCTGATCCTGGGCACCGCGTTCATCGCGGTGGAGCGGGCCTCGATCCAGCCGATGATCGACCTCGCCCTGTTCAAGATCCGTCCCTTCGCCGCCGGCCTGGCAAGCGTCGTCGTGGCGTTCGCCGGCCTGTTCACCGCCACGTTCCTCCTGCCGTTCCTGCTCGAGCAGGGATCGGGCTTCTCCCCGATCGAGGCCGGCCTCCTGCTCACCCCGGTGCCGATCACGATGGCCCTCGTGGCGCCGTTCAGCGGCGCGGCGTCGGACCGCTTTGGACCGCGCGTGCTCGCCAGCGCCGGCCTGGCGATCGAGGCGCTGGGCCTCCTGAGCCTCACCCAGCTCCCGGTGAGCTTCAGCCTCCCGGACCTGGTCTGGCGGCTGGTGCTGCTGGGCCTCGGGCAGGGCCTGTTCATGAGCCCGAACAGCAGCGCCGTGCTCGGCTCGGTGCCGCGCCCGCGTGTCGGGACGGCCTCGGGCACGCTCGCCCAGATGCGCGTCACCGGACAGGCGCTCGGGATCGCCCTGAGCGCGGCGATCGTCGCGACGCGGCTTCCCGTGCACCTCGCGGAGCTCGGGGGTCCGCCCACGGCGGCGCTGCAGAGCGTCGCCCTCGCCGGAGCCATCCACGATGCGTTCGTCGTGGCGGGCCTCGTCTGCTGCATTGGGATCGTCACCAGCCTCGTGCGGGGGTCGAGCCGGCCCGGCGCGGCTGACGCAACGGTCCCGGTACCCGCCTACGCACCCGTCGAACAGGAGCGACCATGAGCCTCACACGACTCCAGGGCATCGATCCCGGCCGCATCGGCGTCTTCGCCGGGCCGCTCAACGGCCAGCCGGCGGCGGCCCAGCGCACGTTCGTGCGCGAGATGGAGCGGCTGGGTTACGGCACGCTCTGGTACGGCGAGGCGCTCGCCCAGGAGGCGTTCGCCCGGGGTGCCATCTACCTGGCCGCCACCGAGCGGCTCGTGATCGCGAGCGGCATCGCGAACATCTGGGCCCGCGACGCCGCCGCGATGGCGAACGGCGGGCGGACCCTCTCCGAGGCCTGGCCCGGCCGCTTCATCCTGGGCATCGGCGTCTCGCACGCGCCGCTCGTCCGGCTCCGCGGCGGAGACTACGGACGACCGTACTCGGCCATGCGCACGTATCTCGACGCGATGGACGCGGCGCCGTGGCGCGGAGCCGCGGCGGCCCTGCCGCCCGTCGTCCTGGCCGCGCTCGGGCCGCGGATGGCGGGCCTGGCCGGCGAGCGCACGGCGGGTGCCTATCCGTACTTCTCGACCGCGGCCCACGTCCGCGAGGTGCGGGGCATCCTGGGGCCGGAGCCGTTCCTCGCCGCGGACCTGCCCGTTGTGCTGGCCGGGGACTTCGCCGCGGCCCGCGTGATCGGCGACCGCCACCTCTCGGCCTACCTGGGATCGGCGAACTACCGGGCGAACCTGCTCCGGCTGGGCTGGCCGGAGGCGGACCTCCAGCCACCCGGCTCGGACGCCCTGTTCGAGGCGATCGTCGCCTGGGGCGACCTCGACCGCATCGCCGACCTCGTGCGTGAACGGTTCGCGGCCGGCGCCGACCAGGTCGTGCTCAACCTCGTCGCCGCGGACCCGGCCGCTCCGCCCCTCGACGAGCTCCGGGCGCTCGCGCCGCTGACCTGAGGCCCTACCGCCGGGGCGCTCGCCGCATCTCGCCGGCAACGGCCTGCTCGCGCGGCGCTCCCGCGGCCAGGCCCCCGATCACGCCGTCCACGTCGGCGGGCGCCCTGTTCTGGCTCAGCTTGCGCTTGCCCTCCAGCCGTGAGATCCGCAGCTCGATGCCGACGATCGCGCGGAGCTCGCTCTCGATGTAGTCGCGTGGCGCGTCGTCCACCGACCAGCCGTCCGGCCGCCCGGCCTCGTGGCGATCCGTGAGGCGCCGCACGATCTCGCCGAGCCAGGCGGGGTCGTCGCGAACCACCAGGGCGCCGGATGCGTGGACGGTCGTGTAGTTCCAGGTGGGGACGTGGCGCTCGGAGCGCCTTGTGGCGGCGTAGAGGCGGGGCGAGACGTAGGCGTCGGGCCCGTCGAAGATCGCCAGCGCCTCGATGCCGGCAGAGACATCCCGCCACTGTCGGTTCGCGCGGGCAAGGTGACCCCGGAGCGTCCCGAGCGGGCCGTCGGAGGCGTCGTACAGCATCGGCAGGATCGTGGCGACCAGCCGGCCTCCCGACAGCGTGACCAGCGTGGCCGGCACGGCGGCTGCCAGCTCGCCCAGCGAAACGGCCGGGGCAGGGTCGATGAAGCGTCCGTGGCCGGGCTGGTACACGCCGCGACCCTAGCACGGAGGAGGCCGGGATGCGACCGCCCCAGGGCCGGCGCGGCGACTCCTGGCGAGCCCCGGGCGTGATCAGGCCCGGACCTCCTGGCGCATGAACGCGACGTAGCCGGCCCCGAAGCAGACCACGGTCAGGGAGAGGAGCGCGACCGCCTGCGGCCAGGCCAGGAGCAGGCTCTGGTCCAGGGGCAGGATCGACGGGATCGCCCGCTGGTCGGTCTGCTGCTCGATCGGCACGATGCCCACGGTCTGGACCGTCGGGTCCAGCAGGTAATCCGCGGCCTCCGAGTAGAGGGTTCCCGGCGAGACCCGGGCGAGGTCGAGCTGGAGCTGCGCGTTGGCGATCTGCTGGTCGAGCGTGGCATCCGCCGGCACCGGCGCGACGAAGCTCGCCACGATCCCCACCAGCAGCGCCGCGAAGATCGTCAGCACGATCCACAGGGCGATCGCCGCGAGCGCGGACGTGGCGGACCGGCGCACGACGACCGAGCAGAGCATCGCGAACGCGAGCCAGAAGCCCAGGTACGCCAGGGTCACCACGAACCATGCCCCGAGTCGGGCCAGGTCGTCCGGGCTGGGGCTGATGCCGAGCACGAGGAAGGCGATCCCGGACACGATCAGGGTGATCGCGAGCAGCACGAGCCCAATCACCTCCAGGCCCGCGGCGAACTTGCCGATGATCACCGCGTCGCGGTGGATCGGCTGGGAGACCAGGCGAGGCAGGGTCCGCTCGGAGCGCTCGCCGTTGATCGCGTCGAACCCGAACGCGATCCCCAGGAGCGGGCCGAGCAGGCCGACGAGCGCCGCGAACGAGGGAACCTGCGAGCCCGAAGCCTGGTGGCTGAACAGCAGGACGAACAGGCCCGACGTGCCGCTGGCCAGCTCGGCGTTCTGGCCCACGAAGGATGCGGTCGAGTAGATGGCCCCCACCGCCGCCAGGCCGAGCAGGGCGATCAGGATGAACAGGCGGATGCTCAGAATG
Organism: Candidatus Limnocylindrales bacterium; assembly: GCA_031292335.1. GTDB lineage: Bacteria > Chloroflexota > Limnocylindria > Limnocylindrales > CSP1-4 > CTSoil-043. The sequence continues at coordinate 6,176 of JARLHH010000349.1, forward strand.
CCGTCGCCGAACTCCTTGGCCGCCACCACCCGCCAGCCGAGGCGTGGCGGACGGGGCGGAGCCAGGCGGGCGGTGCCCCGGTCCGGCGTGTCGGACGGTTCGAGGGAAGGCGCATCGCCGGCCAGGACGAGCGCGTCAGGCGGCGTTGCCATGGTCGCCCTCGTCGCGGCTGAAGTAGCGCTGGTAGATCTCGTCGAGCTCGTCGCCGACGCGACGCATGTGTCGGACGCCCAGCCCGCGCGCGGCGAGATCGACGGCCAGGTGACCCCGGATCGACTGCGGGCCGGTCACGAGCCAGAGGCCCGGGTCGTGCGGGTCGGGCTTCACGTCCACCACGCCGGGCGAGGCGCGCAGGGCCGCCTCGACCTGGTCGGGCGGACCGTCCAGGCCGACCTCCAGCTCCAGCTGGTCACCGGCCAGCTCGGCCGCGAGCTGCGACATGCGGCCCTGGGCCAGGATCCGGCCGGCGTTGAAGATCGCGACGCGGTCGCAGACCTGGTGCACCTGGTGGAGCAGGTGGCTCGACAGCAGGACCGTGACGCCGTTGTCACGGGCGAGGGACTGGATGAGCGCCAGCACCTCGGCCACGCCGGCCGGGTCGATCGACGCCGTCGGCTCGTCCAGGATCAGGATGGACGGATCCTTGACGAGGGCGTCGGCCAGGCCGAGGCGCTGGCGCATGCCGCGCGAGTACTGCTCCACCCGCCGCCCGGCGGCATCCGCGAGGCCGACCTGCTCCAGGAGCAGCCCGATCCGGTCGTTCGCGGCGCGTCGCTCGATTCCGTTGAGGGCGGCCGTGTAGCGCAGGTTCTCGGCGCCGGTCATCTCTCCGTAGAAGCCCACGTCGTCGGGCAGATAGCCCACCCGGCGCTTCACTTCGAGGGGCTGCCTGGTCGGGTCGAAGCCCGCCACGCTGGCCCGGCCGTGGGTGGGCTCCGAGAGCCCCAGGAGCATCAGGATGGTCGTGGTCTTGCCGGCGCCGTTCGGCCCTAGCAGGCCGAAGACCTCGCCCGTCCGGATGGCAAGGTTGAGCTTGTCGACGGCGACGAGGTCGCCGTAGGTCTTCGTCAGCCCGTGGGTCTGGATCGCCAGGTCCGTCTCGGCCGCCTCGGGCGCCGCGCGGCGCACGAGGCGGCCCCGCTTGCGCACCTCAGCGCCGGCCGTAGCGGCGGAAGACCCAGCCGAGTCCGACGATCACGAGCACGATGAGTGCCAGCCCGATGAAGCCCCACAGCGGCGAGGTCTGGACGGTCGTCCGGATGTCGACGTTGGCGGTCGCGCTCCCGGCGGTCGCCGTGAAGGTGACGTCGTAGTCGCCGGCGAGCGCGTCGCTCGAGGGCTGCAGGGTGGCGGTCACGGTGGCCGCGCTGCCCGGCTGGATCGTGCTGATCGCGGTCGGGGCGAACGTGGTGGTCCAGCCGGTTGGCGCGGAGGCGGTGACCGAAACGTTCTGGAGGACGGTCGAACCCGTGTTCGTGACCACCAGCGAGACGGTCCCCGTCGAACCCGCGGTGACCTGCGCGTTGAGGACCTGGTTGGGCGTGCTCAGGGTCACGGCCGGGGCGCCGGTGACGTCCGCCTCGAGATTGGTGGTTGCCGACTGGCTGCCCGACGCGACGGTGACCTGGATCGGGTACGAACCGGCCGTGACGGTGGACGGCGGCTGGGCCGTGACGCTCAGGGTGTCGGTGGCGCCACCATCGACCGTGTCGGTCAGCGCCTGCCCGTTGCTCGACGGATGCACGGAGACCGTCCATCCGTCGGGGCCCTGGCCCTGGAGCGTATAGGTCTGCTTCTGGACGCCCGTGTTCGCGAGCGTGAGGGTATAGCTGAACGTGCTCGTCGGAGAACCGGACAGCTGCGGGAAGTCGCTCGTCAGGGTGATCGCCCCACTGGTGTCGCCCAGGACCGTGACGTCGATCGGAAGCGTGCGGGTCCCCTGGTCCGCGGTCGCGGTGACGGTCAGGGTCCGGGATCCTGGCGTGGCGTCCTGGGGAACGGTCACCGACAGGTCCACCGTGGCAGCCGTCGTGCCGCCGGCGAAGACCGCGTTGACGATGTTGCCGCCGCCGCGCAGGTCGGCCGTCCAGCCGCTGGGGGCACCCGAAACGGTGAGTCCCACCCGCTCCGGCACGGGCACCGCGATGTCGAGCGGGAAGGTGACTGTGTTGCCGGGCTGGATCGTGACCGCCGGGTACGGCGTCGTCAGGTTGAATGTCGCGGCCAGCGCCCCGAGCGGGACGACCGCGGTCATCAGCAGCAGGCCGGCTGACAGGACGACTGCAGCCAGGCGGGTTCTCGTCATGGTTCCCTCAGCTGGTTCCCGTCGCGCGACGCAGGCCATGGGCGGGCAGCGACGGGCGGATTCTCCCCCGCGTATGGTGGCGGCTCGGCCGTTCAGCCCGGATGGTCGGCGGATCAAGAATCCTTCACCCTTCCTCGGCTATCCTCAGGCTGCATGACCGACCTCAAGCCAGAGCAGATCATCGCGCTCCTGGTCCCGATCATCGTGATCCAGCTCGGCCTCATGATCGCGGCGCTGGTGGACCTCGAGCGCTCGGAGCGCCGGGTGCGGGGCGGCAGCAAGCTCGTGTGGGCGCTCGTGATCGTCTTCGTCAACATCGTCGGGCCGATCCTCTACTTCGTGGCCGGCCGGGAGGAGGCGTGACGGCGACCGCGGGGGCCGCGACCTCGCCGGCCGGAGCCGCCGTTGAGGCTCGCGGGCTCACCAAGCGATTCGGATCGATCCTCGCGCTCGACCGGCTGGACCTGGCGGTGCCGCGCGGCTCGATCTTCGGCCTGCTCGGCCCCAACGGCGCGGGCAAGACGACGACGATCAGGATCCTGGCCGGGCTCGCCCGAGCCTCCGCCGGGAGCGCATTCGTCGCCGGGATCCCGGTGGGCCTTGGCGAGCCCGAGCTTCGCCGCCGCCTGGGATACCTGGACCAGGACCCGCGCTTCTACAGCTGGATGAAGGGGCGTGAGCTGCTGGAGCTCGTCGGCCGGCTCCACGGGCTGGGCGGCGCGGAGCTCCGCTCGCGCGTCGCCGGGATGCTGGAGCGAACCGGGCTGACGAGCGCGGCCGAGCGGCGGATCGGCGGCTACTCGGGCGGGATGCGGCAGCGGCTCGGGATCGCCCAGGCCCTGGTCCACGCGCCCGAGCTGCTCATCCTCGACGAGCCGGTCAGCTCGCTCGACCCGGAGGGGCGGCGGGACCTGCTGGAGCTGGTCGCGGGCCTGCGGGGCGAGGCGACGGTCGTCTTCTCCACCCACGTGCTGGCCGACGTCGAGCGCATCTGCGACAGGGTCGCGATCCTCGACCGGGGGCGCCGGGTGACCGAGGGCCCGCTCGAGGAGCTGCTCGCCGCCCACGCGCGACCCATCTACAACCTCGACCCCGCGCCGCGGCAGGAGGCTGCGGTCGCCGCGCTCCTCGATCGACTTCGGGCGGCCCCGTGGACGACGGACGTCACGGCGACGCCCGGCGGGATCCGCGTGACGGTGGCGGATCCCGACGCCGCTGCCGGGGCGATCCTGCCGCTGGTCGTGGCGTGCGGCGTCGTCCTGGAGTCGTTCGAGCGCGCGCGACCGACGCTGGAGGACGTCTTCCTCGAGCTCGTCGGCAACGTCGCGGCCGACGAGCTGGACGGCCGCGGCTTCGTCCGCCCGCGCGAGGTCCGGGACCGGTGAGCGGGCTGGCGCCGCTCCTGCGCAAGGAGCTCCTGGAGCAGTGGCGGACGATGCGGCTGCCGATCGTCGCGGCCGTCTTCCTGCTGGTGGGGCTCGCGTCGCCGCTCCTGGCCCGCTTCACCCCGGAGATCCTCAAGGCCGTCGGCGGCGACCAGTTCAGCATCGTGCTGCCGACCCCGACCGCGGCAGATGCGTGGGCCCAGCTGGCGAAGAACCTGGGCCAGTTCGGGGCGCTCGTCGCGGTCCTCCTGGCGATGGGCTCCGTCGCCACGGAGAAGGAGCGCGGCACGGCGGCGCTCATCCTCACCAAGCCGGCCGGCCGCGACGCGTTCCTGCTTGCCAAGATGGTGGCGATCGCGACCACGCTGGGCGTCTCCACGGCGATCGCCGGCGCCGGCGCCTGGCTCTACACGCTCGTTTTGTTCGAGCCGCTGCCGGTCGCCGGGTTCGTCGCCGCGATGCTCCTCCAGTGGCTCGCCCTGGTGGCCTACGCCGCCATCACGTTCCTGGGCAGCACGCTCACGCGATCGGCGCTTGCCGCGGCGGGGCTGGGCGTCGCGGCGTTCATCGTCCTGGGGATCCTCAGCATCGTCCCGACGATCGGGCGCTACCTGCCGACCGGCCTCGGCGACCCTGCCCAGGCGCTCGCGCTGGGCCTGCCCGGCGTCGATGTCCTGGGCCCGGTGGTCGCGTCGATCGCCCTGGTGGCCGTCCTGTTCGGCGTGGCCGCGCTCGCCTTCCGCCGCCAGGAGCTCTGAGCCGGCGGCGTCGCGACCGCACACCGTCGCGACCGGACACCGGGCGGAGTGCCGGCGGGGTGAGCGCACCCGGGAGGAGCGTCGGGCCGGCAACCATGCGGACCCGCCCGACTACCATGAGCCGATGCGAACGGTGAACGTCCGGGTTGCCGACGGAGTGGAGCTCGCCGCCGACGTCTGGCTGCCGGCAGCCCAGGGGGGCGTGCCCTTCCTCCTGGTCCACGGCCTCGCCTCGAACGCACGGACCTGGGATGGCGTGGCGGCCGCGCTCGTCGCCAACGGCCACCCGGCCGTGACGGTCGACCTGCGCGGGCACGGCCGGTCGTCCAAGCCGGATGGCCCCTATGACGTGGCCACGGTCGCCGCCGACCTCGCCGCCCTCGTCGCGGGGCTGGAGCTGGACCGGCCGGTCGTGGCCGGCCAGTCGTGGGGCGGCAACGTCGTCCTGGAGCTCGCCGCCCGCCACCCGGAGCTCGGGCGAGGGATCGTCTGTGTCGACGGCGGCTGGCTGGAGCCCAGCCGCGAGTTCCCCGATTGGGATGCCTGCCGGGCGGCGCTCGCCCCACCCCGGCTGGCCGGGCGCCCGTTCGCGGAGATCGACGGGTACATCCGGTCGGCGCATCCCGACTGGCCGGAGAGCGGCCTCCGCGGCACGCTGGCGAACTTCGAGGTTCGACCTGACGGCACGGTGGCCCCGTGGCTCTCCTTCGACCACCACATCGCGGTGCTCCGCGGTCTGTGGGAGCACCATCCGTCCCTGCGCTACGCGGACCTCGCGGTGCCGGTCCTGCTCGCCCCGGTCGACGGGGGCGACACCGACTGGACGCGGCGCAAGCGCCGGGACGTCGAGCAGGCCGTGGCCATGATCCGGGACGCCCGGGTTCACTGGTTCGCCGGCGACCACGACATCCACGCCCAGCGCCCGGACGAACTGGCAGGCGTGATGCACGCGATGACCACCGACTGGCTGCCCGGGTGAGCGGCCCGCGCATCCTGGCGATCATGGGCTCCGGCGAGACGGCGCCCACGATGGCGAAGGTCCACCGGGCGCTGTTCGAACGCCTCGGTCCCGCGCCGGTCCCGGCAGCGATCCTGGACACCCCATACGGATTCCAGGAGAACGCCGACGACCTGAGCCTCCGGACGGTCCGCTTCTTCGCCGAGAGCGTCGGGCGCGAAGTGAACGTCGCCTCGTACCGGTCGCGCGACGTCGACGCGCTGACGGCCGCCACGGCCCTCGCCCGGGTTCGCGAGGCGCGCTACCTGATGGCCGGCCCGGGAAGCCCGAGCTATGCCCTGCGCCAGTGGGCCGACGGCCCCATCCCCGCGGCGCTCGCCGACCTCCTGCGGGACGGGGGGATTCTCACCATGGCCAGCGCCGCGGCCCTGACGCTTGGCGTGGTCACGATCCCCGTCTACGAGATCTACAAGGTGGGAGCGTCGCCGAGCTGGCTCCCGGGGCTGGACCTCCTGTCCGCAGCGACCGGGCTGCGGGCGGCGGTGGTTCCCCACTACGACAACGCAGAGGGCGGCAACCACGACACCCGCTTCTGCTACATGGGCGAGCGCCGGCTCCGGGACCTGGAAGGGCAGCTGCCGCCGGGCACGTTCATCCTGGGTGTGGACAGCCACACGGCGCTGGTGCTGGACCTCGACCGCGGGACCGCTGCGGTTGCCGGCCTCGGCGGGGTCACCGTCCGCGTGGACGGCCGGAGCAGCGTCATCCCGAGCGACAGCGAGGTGCGCATCGACGCCCTGGCAACTGCCGCGCACGACCTGGCAACCGGAGCCCGGGGAGACATCACCACGGGGCGCGACGCGTTCGCCGCCGATCGCAAGGATCGCGCCGGGGCGCCCGCAGCGGGCGCCGCCGGACCCGGGCGGGCCGAGTTGGCGGAGCTGGAGGGGGCGTTCCTGGTCGCCCTCGGATCCGGCGACAGTCGCGCCGCCGTCTCGGCGCTCCTCGAGATCGACGCCCTGATCGACGCCCGGACGCGAAGCGGCGAGGACAGCCCCGACCTCGACAATGCCCGCTCGGCATTCCGTGCCCTCATCGCCCGGCTGGGCGAGGCCGCCGCGTCCGGCAGGACCGATCCTCGAGCGACGGTCGAGCCCTTCGTGGAGGCGCTGCTCAGCCTGCGGGCACGGGCACGGGACGCCCGCGACTGGGAGGCGGCCGACCTGGTCCGCGCGATGCTCACGCAGGCCGGCGTCGAGGTCCGGGACGGCGCCGAGGGCTCTGGCTGGGTCATGGCAGGCGCGCCTCGGAGCTGAGCGTTCGGCGGGGACCCGCCACGCGCCCCGCCCGATCCTCGACCCGGTGGGGCTGACCCCGCCACCCGGCGCGGCTGCGCGGACGGCCAGCGAAACGGTCCGCTACCTGCGAACCTTTCCGGCGGACCGGGGAGGCGCGCCCGAGGGTTCGCGCGGCCCGGGGAGGGACCAGGAGTCTGAGGGAGGGTTCAGCGTGGCTGCCGCCGTCGAGTATCTCCGGAGCATGTTCCATTGGACCGTCAAGCGCGATGGGATCATCGCCCCGGATGAGCGGCCGCCGGCGGCGCAATCGCTGGCACTGGGCGCCCAGCACATCTTCGCCATGTTCGGGGCGACCGTCCTCGCCCCGGTGATCATGGGCTTCAACCCGAACACCGCGATCTTCTTCTCGGGCATCGGGACGCTGATCTTCTTCGTCTGCGTCCGCGGCCGCGTGCCGAGCTACCTGGGCTCCAGCTTCTCCTTCATCGCCGTGGTGCTCTCCGCCGAGGCAATCGGCGGCGGCCACAACATCCCGGTGGCCCTCGGCGGCATCATCGCCTGCGGCGCCGTGTACGCGCTGATCGGGCTGATCGTGATGGCGGTCGGCTACCGGTGGGTGGAGTTCCTGATGCCCCCGATCGTGACCGGCGCCGTCGTGGCGGTCATCGGCCTCAACCTCGCCCCCGCCGCGATCAACTACATGATCGGCTCCGACGCCGCCCATCCCAGCAACTTCGGGATCCTGATCGGCCTGCTGACCGCGCTGGCGGTGGCGCTCGTGGCCGTCTACGCGCCGGGCGTGTTCCGGCGCCTCCCCATCCTCATCGGCGGAATCTTCGGGTATCTCCTGTACTGGCTCCTGTCGAACGTCCTGGGCCTTGGTGGCACACCGATCGACTTCAGCGCCATCAGCGCGGCGCCGCTCGTGGGCTGGCCGGCGCTGACCGCCCCGCAGTTCGACACGCACGCGATCACGCTCATCGTTCCCGTGGCGATCGTCCTGGTGGCAGAGAACCTCGGGCACGTCAAGGCGGTCGCCACGATGACCGGTCGCAACCTTGACCCGTACATCGGCCGCGCGTTCTTCGCCGACGGCCTCGCGACGATGGTGGCCGGCTCGGGCGGCGGGACGGGCGTCACGACCTACGCCGAGAACATCGGGGTGATGGCCGTGACCAAGATCTACTCGAGCCTGGTCTTCGTGATCGCGGCGGTCGTGGCGATCCTGCTCGGCTTCTCGCCGCTCTTCGGGGCGCTGGTGCTCTCGATCCCCCAGCCAGTCCTGGGCGGCATGGCGATCGTCCTGTTCGGCCTGATCGCGACCACCGGGGCGCGCATCTGGGTGGAGAACAAGGTCGACTTCACGAACAACACGAACTTCGTCACGGCTGCCGTGGCGCTGACCCTTGGCGCCGGCAACCTGGCCATCACGGCGGGCGACTTCTCGATCGGCGGCATCGGCACGGCCTGCTTCGGCGCCCTGATCGTGTACCAGGTCCTCAACCGGTTCGGCCTGGGCAAGGGGAAGGACGCCCTTCCCGCGGCCTGATCAGGCGTCCGGCGGCGAGCACTCGCCACCGGCGGTCGGCAGCCGGCGCGTTCGGGCCGGCTGCGGGTCGGTCGCGCCGCTCAGGACCCGGCGTGAACCTGCCCGGGCAGGACGTAGTCGGGCTCGTTGCCCGGCTTCCACTTGATGCTGCACCCCAGGCTGGGCCGCTGCGGCTCGGCCACCGGCGTGCCGGCGATGATCGCGTCGAGCGCGGCCCGCAGGTCCTGCCCGGTCACCGGGACGTCGTTCCCCGGTCGCGCGCCGTCGAGCTGGCCCCGGTAGGCGAGCCTGCGCTCCCCGTCGAAGGCGAAGAAGTCCGGGGTGCAGGCGGCGTGGTAGGCCGCGGCCACCGCCTGTGTCTCGTCGTACAGGTACGGGACCGTGAAGCCCATCGCGTCCGCCACCTCGGCCATCCGCGCCGGAGCGTCCTCGGGGAACTGGGCGATGTCGTTGCTGCTGATCGCCACGATTCCCACGCCCCTGGCCTGGTATTCCGCCGCGAGCCGGACCACCTCCTCGGCGACGTGCTTGACGTATGGACAGTGGTTGCACAGGAACATGACCAGCAGCGCCGGGCAGCCCGAGAAGTCGTCGCGCGAGACCACGCGCCCGGCGGTGTCGGGCAGCTGGAAGTCGGGGGCGAGGGTGCCCAGCGGGAGCATCGTCGACGCGGTAGCGGCCACGGCCTTGCCTCACGTTACGGGGCGCGGTTGGACGGTGCTGGCGCAACGGTCCGCCGACCGGCGGCCACGGGCTCGGCACGGCGAGAGACCGGCGCGTCAACTATGGTAGGCGCGAATCAGGGCGAGGAGGTCGGGCGCATGCGGATGACGGACCTGAAGGCGGGCTGGGCGATCGTGGGCAATGATGGGCGCCGCCTCGGCACCGTTCGGAGCGCCGGCCAGAACTACATCACCGCCTCGCGATCCGGCCGTCCCGGCACGCTGTACGTTCCCGCCTCGCACGTCGCCAACGTCGAGAACGAGGTGGTCTACCTCAACCTCGCCAAGGGGGAGGCGGAGGCGATGGGCTGGGAGCAGCCGCCCCGGAACCCGGACGCGCCTGAGTCGCCGGCGGAGACCGACCTGCACCGGCACGTCTGAGCGACCATCGTGGAGTGAGAGCCCTCGCCCTGGCCGGACGCGGCACGCCCGGCCTCGACCATCTCCGCCTGGAGGAGCGGCCGGTCCCGGAGCCCGCCGATGACGAGCTGCTGCTCCGCGTGTCTGCCTGCGGCGTCTGCCGGACGGACCTCCAGATCGTGCAGGGCGACCTCGCGCCACATGCGGTGCCGGTCGTGCCGGGCCACCAGGCCGTGGGACGGGTGGAGGCGGTCGGCCGTTCGGTCACCGGCTGGACCATCGGCGAGCGAGCCGGCGCGGGATGGCTCGCCGAAGCCTGCGGCCACTGCGCGGCCTGCCGGTCCGGCCGCGAGAACCTCTGCCCGGACGCCCGCTTCACCGGCTGGGATCGCGACGGTGGCTACGCCGAGTGGATGACGGTCAGGGCGGATTTCGCGCTGCGCCTGCCGGAGGGTCCGTCGGACCTGGCCGCCGCGCCGCTCCTGTGCGGCGGGGTGATCGGCTATCGGGCCCTCAGGATCGCCGGCGTGCAGCCCGGCAGCCGACTGGGCCTGTACGGCTTCGGCGCGTCGGCGCTGCTGGCCATCCAGGTCGCCCGGCACTGGGGCTGCGAGGTTTACGTGGCGAGCCGGAGCCCGGCCGAGCGCGAGCGCGCCGTCCGGCTCGGCGCCACGTGGGCCGGTGGGTACGACGACCCGCCGCCGGCCGCCCTCGATGCGGCCGTCACGTTCGCGCCCGCGGGCAGCGTGGTCGTCGCCGCGCTCCGGGCGCTCGCTCCGGGCGGGATCGTGGCGATCAACGCGATCCATCTCGACCGGGTGCCGGAGTTCCCGTACGAGCTCCTCTGGGGGGAGCGCAGCCTGCGGAGCGTGGCGAACTACACCCGCGCCGATGCGCACGAGTTCCTCGATCTCGCCGCGCGGATCCCGATCACGACGGAGGTGGATTCGTTCCCCCTCACGGACGGCGCGGCGGCCCTCCGCGCGCTCGCCGGGGGCCGCGTCGCCGGCGCGGCCGTGCTGGTCATGGACGGCCGCTGATCCTTCGGGGGCGGGCTCCGTGCTGCGGCGCCTGGGACGCCCGCGCGCGCCCCGGCCTCAGCCGTCCAGCGCGCGTCGGACGAGGGCGACCAGGGTGGTCGAGCGGAGGTCGGAGAGCTGCTCGAGCTGCATCGCGCAGCTGAAGCCGTCGACCACGAGCGCGGCCGGGTCGTCCCCGCCGAGCGCGGCCCGGACCCGCGGAAGCCAGTGCTCGTCGCCGATCCGTCGCGACAGCGGCTCGTGCTCGGCACGGTAGCCGAACGACCCGGCAAGGCCGCAGCAGCCGGCGTCGAGCATCTCCGGCTGGAAGCCCAGCCGCTCCAGGAGCTCGCGATCGGCCCGGGCCGTCCCGACGGCCCGTCCGTGGCAATGGGGATGAATCACGACCCGCGACGGCAGGCCGTCACCGCGAGCCCCGGCCTGCGAGCCGGCGATCGCCGCCTGGAGCGCCGGGGAGGCCAGCACGTGCTCGGCAGGGCTGCGGGCGAGCGAGGCGAGCCGGGCCGCGCGCGGATCGTCGGAGAGGAGCGCCGGAAGCTCGTCCCGGAACGCGGCGAGACAGCTCGGCTCGGCGACGACCACGGGAATCCCGCGCGACGTCCACGGCTCCAGGACGTCCAGGAGGCGGGTGAGCGACCGGCGGGCCAGCCCCAGCATCCCGGCGTCGTACAGCGTCCGGCCGCAGCAGGCCCAGGCCGAGGGCACCGCCACCCGCTCACCGACGGCCTCGAGGACCGCCACGAGGTCGGCCGCGACCTGCGGCCGGAAGGCGTCGCTGAACGTGTCGGGCCAGACGACGACGGTGGCGCGCCGGTCGTCCCGGCGAGCCGCCGCGATCCGGCCCCGTCGAAAGGAGCGCCGGGCGAAGCGCGGCAGGGGGCGCGCGGACGTCAGTCCCCCGAGCCGGCGCACCACCTGCCCCACGCCGGGAGCCCCGAGTACGGCGTTGGAGAGGCGCGGCGCGCGGGTCGCCACGCGTGCCGTCCAGGGCAGGAGCCCGAGGGAGTACAGCGCGCGGGGACGCAGCCGGCCGGCGTAGTAGTGGTGCAGGAACTCGGCCTTGTAGGCGGCCATGTCCACCTGCGTGGGGCAGTCGACGGCGCATCCCTTGCACGAGAGGCACAGGTCCAGCGCGTCGCGCACGTCGCGGCTGCGCCAGGTGGCCGGCGTCACCTCGCCCTCGAGCATCTCCACGAGCAGCTTCGCGCGGCCGCGCGTCGAGTGCTGCTCGTCCCGCGTGACGCGGAAAGACGGGCACATCGTGCCGGCGTCGTCGCGCAGGCAGCGGCCCACGCCCACACATCGCTCGGCCGCCCGCTGGAGCGAATGCCCGGCGCCCCCGAACGCGAACGTCGACGGCCCCAGGTTCGCCGGCCGATAGCCCGGCCCGCGGGCCAGGTTCGTGTCGAGCGGGAAGGCGTCCACGACCTTGCCCGGGTTCATCCGGCCACGGGGATCGAAGACCGCCTTGAACTGGCGGAACGCGTCGACCAGGACGGGACCGTACATCCGCTCGAGCAGCTCGCCGCGCGACTGGCCGTCGCCGTGCTCACCCGACAGGGAGCCCCCCAGCGAGACGACCAGGTCCGCGGCGCGGGTGACGAAGCGTCGGTAGGCGGCCAGCCCGCCGGCCGTGCGGAGATCGAAGTTGTTGCGCGTGTGGACGCAGCCCTGGCCGAAGTGCCCGTACAGGGCGCCCGAGTAGCCGAACTCCGCCCACAGCGCCGTGAGCGCCCGCAGGTATGCCCCGAGCTGCTCCGGCGCGACCGCGGCGTCCTCCCAGCCTTCCAGGTGGCGCGTGCCGTCGGCGGCGATCGCAGCCGCGCCGAGGCCCGACTCGCGGACCAGCCAGACCCGGTCCTGCCGCTCCGCGTCGTCGAAGCGGCGCCAGGTGACGTCGCCCGGCAGCCCCGCCACGAAAGCGTCGGCGAGCCGGTCGGCCTCGGAGGGATCATCGGCGCCGAGCTCGGCGATCAGCCAGCCGCGGCCCTCGGGCAGGAGCGGCAGGTGCTCGACGTTCAGCTGGCGGGCCCGCATCTGGTCGATCAGGGTGTCGTCCAACCCCTCGAGCGCCAGCAGCGGGGAGTGCAGCAGGGACGGCACCGCGTCGGCCGCCGCGAAGACGTCCGGGTAGCCGATCACGACCAGCCGGCGGTGGCGTGGGCTTGCGCTCAGGCGGAGCGTCGCCTCGGTGACCACCCCGCAGGTGGACTCGGTGCCGACCAGCGCCCGGGCGACGTGGAAGCCCGCTTCGGGCAGGAGCTGGTCCAGGTTGTAGCCGCTGACCCGCCGCGGGATGTCCGGGTAGCGCGCCCGCACCAGGTCCGCGTGCCGGAGGCTGATCTGCCGGAGGCCCGTGAGCACCTCCGCCAGCCGGCCCCCGCCGGAGATCGCCGCGGCGCAGGCGGCCTCGTCGTAGGCGCCGACCTCCAGGGTCGCGCCACCGTACTCGACGATCCGGAGCCGCTCGACGTTGTCCACGGTCTTGCCCGCGTAGAGCGCGTGGCTGCCGCACGAGTTGTTGCCGATCATCCCGCCGAGCGTGCACCAGGCGTGGGTCGCCGGGTCGGGGCCGAAGGTCAGCCCATGCTGCTCCGCGGCGCGTCGCAGGTCGTCGAGGACGACGCCCGGCTCCACCCGGGCGGTCCGCGCGACCGGGTCGATCTCCAGGATCCTCGTCATGTGCCGTCCGGTGTCGATGACGACGGCGACGTTGCAGGCCTGGCCGGCCAGGCTGGTCCCGGCACCCCGGGCCAGGACCGGCGCGTCGTGCTCGGCGCAGACGCGCAGGGTCGCCACCACGTCCTCGTGGTCGAGCGGGAAGACGACCCCCAGCGGCACCTGGCGGTAGTTGGACGAGTCGGTCGCGTAGACGGCCCGGGTGGCGCCGTCGAATCGGACCTCGCCGCGAACCGCCAGCCGCAGGGCCGCCTCCAGCGCGCGGCGTCCCGCCTCGGTGACGGTCGAGCGGTCGACCCGGGTGCCGGGCTGGATGACGGTCACGGCTGCGTGTCCCGGGCGCCTCCCGGCGATAGAGGCTCCAGCATCCGGGCGTAGGGCGGGAAGCGGAAGCGCATCGCGGCGATGAGCACGCCGCCGTGGCCCAGCGATGCGGCCATCGCGCCGCTTGCCCGCTCCCCCGTCAGCAGCCGGGGCAGGAGCAGGTCCGCTGCCGTTGCCCGCGAGTAGGCCCCGCAGGACGCCAGGCCCAGCACGTCCGTGGAGCCGGCCCGGGCGAGCCACACCATGGAGCCGGGATGCGCCGGCACGCCGTGGCGGACCACCCGGCCGCGGAGCCGGCCGATCGCCACGAAGAGCGGGTCGGTCGGGTCGGTCAGGGCCGCCCCCGCGGTCAGGACCAGGTCCACCTTACCGGAGCCGCGCACGAGCGGGCGAAGGACCGCGAACGCCTCGTCGGGATCGTCCCGGACATAGGTCACGCCGGTCAGCGTCGATCCGAGCGACTCCACCCGCAGCGCGATCCCACGTTCGAACCGCTCGCGGTCCTGGGGCCTGAGCGCCTCCCTGACCACGGCCGCGACCCGCCGCGGGACGAAGGGCATCACGCGCACCAGGGGAGCGCCCCGCCGGGCCAGGGCGAGGCCACGGTCCAGCACGGCGCCGGGCACCGCGTGCGGGCCCACCTTCACGCTCGCGACGAGCTCGCCCGCGCCGACGGTCTGGCCGTCGTACAGGGTGAACACGAGGAGCGGATCGATCCGGTCCAGCCGCTCGACGGCGGCGGTCCGAACCCGGAGCACGCCATCAGCTGCCGCAAGGAGATCGACCCGGCTGCTGGCCGGACCGCGCAGCTCGACGCCCGGTCCAGCGACCGCGCGGGCGAGCCGGAGTGCCGCGTCGTCCTCGTGGACGTCATCGGCGTCGAGCACCAGGAGCGTGACGCTCCCCGACGCGCCGGCGTCACGTCCGCTCCGGGCCTCGCCTGCCGCGCCGCCCGCGCCTGGGTGATGGCTCGGCTCCAGCGCGCCGATGCCGGCAAGCCGCCCGGCGTCGGCCGGCGTCAGCCGACGCCCCTTCGACCAGCGCTGCCCGTCGATCTCCAGGTCGCGCGCAAGCACGGCGCCGACGGCCTCCGGGGGGACCGTCCGGCCCGGGATGATCCGTAGTGTCTTCACGCTGGAGTCCGCATCACTTCGTCGATCTGCACCCGGCTAGTCGAGCCGGTGGAGCTCGATCGACTCCAGCTGTCGGACGCCGCGGGTCGGGAGCGTGTCGGACGGAACGACCAGCTGGACCGGGCCCGACGTCTGGAGCAGCTCTCCGTCCCGTTCCCAGGCGAGCAGGACGAGGGTCGCGCCGTACTCCGGCAACAGCTCGGCGACGGAGAACACCACGACGTGCCCGTCGTGGCCGCGGGCGGCGATGTACGAGCGCAGGACGGCCGCATGGTCGGCCGTCGGTGGCGGAACCAGCGAGAGATCGAGCTGCGCCGGGAGGAACCCGTGTGCCGTCAGCAGCGAATGGAGGAGGACGCCTCGATAGCGGGCCCGATGGACGCCTGCCCGCCGCGAGAAGGCGGCCGAGAGCTCGGTCGTCGGCAGCGTCTCCAGGTCACCGGGCACGGAGAGCGTCACGACCTGGTCACCGGCCCGGACGACGAGCGATTCTGTCCGCGCCCCGGTGGCGTGCCCAGGCCCCTCATGGTGCGCGGCGCGATACACGGCGAGGGCGCTGGCGTCGATCCGGAACTGGTGGCCGACCCGGGTCGCCGGAAGCTCACCCCGGCGGATCAGCTCGTACACGGTCACGCGGGAGATCCGCAGCGCGCGTGCGACTTCTGCCGGCCGCAGCACCGTGCTCATCCGTCCTCCGTTCCGGCGCCCCTGTCCGCGTCTGCCACGCAGGTAGCGGCAGCGTACCCCAGCGGCCGCGTCTCGTGCCGGCGGAGCAAACGCCTCCCGTCATTCCAGCTGTCCGTCCGGCCGCATGAAGCGTACAAAACAACACGGCAAACGGGCGAATTGCTAGTATTGTGGCCTCGTCGATCCCCACTCCACGGAGCGCCTCGCCGTCCCACGGGGCATCTCGTCGAGTCAGCACATCAAGGAGCCCCGCCCATGCGATCCCGTCTCGTCGCGTCCATCGCCGCGCTCGCCGTGGTCCTCGCGGCATGCTCCAGCAGTGCCACGCCGGCGCCCAGCGCGCCGGCCCCCAGCGCCGTCGCGTCCAGCGCAGCACCGGCCGGGCTCACGATCTACGCCGCCTCCTCGCTCAAGGCCGTCATGGCCAAGGTGCAGACCGCCTACGAGGCCGCGAACCCGGGTACGACGCTCTCGATCTCGACGGACTCGTCCTCGGCGCTCGAGACGAAGATCGAGCAGGGCGCTCCGGCCGATGTCTTCCTGTCGGCGGACACGGCAAACCCGCAGAAGCTCGTCGACAAGGGACTCGCGGCGGGCGCGGTCACGAAGTTCGCGGGCAACTTGCTGACCGTCATCGTCCCGATGGCGAACCCGGCCGGCATCCAGACGCCGGCGGACCTCGCCAGGCCCGGGATCAAGGTGGTCGCCGCCGGTGACGCCGTGCCGATCACGAAGTACGCGGCCCAGCTCGTCGCGAACCTCGCCACGCAGCCCGGCTATCCGGCTGACTTCGTCGCGAGCTACACCGCCAACATCGTCTCCAAGGAGGACAACGTCGCCGCGGTCGTGGCGAAGATCGAGCTCGGTGAAGGGGATGCCGGCATCGTCTACGTGACCGATGCGAAGACCTCGACCAAGGTCATGACGATCGCGGTGCCCGACGCCGCGAACGTGCCGGCCACCTACGGTGGCGTGGTGGTGAAGGCCTCCCCGAACGTCGCCGCGGCGCAGGCGTTCCTGACCTGGTTCGCCGGGCCGGACGGCCAGGCGATCCTCGCCTCGTTCGGCTTCCTGCCGCCGTCCTGAGAGATCGAGGAGTGACGCGCGAGGCCGCCGCCTCCAACCGGACGGCGGCGGCCGTCCGGGTCCCGCGGACGGGTCACGGCTGGGGAGCCCGGTCGCTCGTCGGCGTCGCCGGCCTGTTTGGGCTGTTTCTCGGCCTGCCGATCGCGGCCCTCGTGGGACGGGCCATTCTCGATGGGTCGCTCGCGCGCGCCCTCGGCGCGCAGGTCGTGCTGACGGCCCTTGCCCTCAGCCTGGGCACGACGGCGATCAGCCTGGTGCTGACGGTCGCGTTCGGGCTGCCTCTCGCCCTGGTGCTGGCCCGGCGAAGGTTCCGGGGCTCGGGTCTGGTCGAAGCGGTCGTCGACCTGCCCATCATCCTGCCGCCGGCCGTGGCCGGCCTGGCGCTCCTGCTCCTCCTGGGCCGTCGCGGCCTGCTGGGCGGGCCGCTCGACGCGCTCGGGATCGAGATCCCGTTCACGACCATGGCCGTGATCCTCGCCCAGACGTTCGTGTCCGCGCCATTCTTCGTCCGGTCGGCGCGCGCCGGGATCGCCGCCGTCGACCGCGATCTCGAGGATGCCGCGCGGGTGGACGGCGCATCCGAGCTCCAGGCCTTCCGGCACATCACCGTCCCGCTGGCCGGCACCGCGCTCTCGGCTGGCCTGGTCATGAGCTGGGCCCGTTCGCTGGGCGAGTTCGGGGCCACGATCATGTTTGCCGGCAATCTTGCGGGCAGGACGCAGACGCTTCCGCTGGTCGTGTACGGCGAGTTCCAGGGCGGTGACCTCGACGGCTCGATCGCGGCCGCGGCGATCCTGGTGCTCGCCGCGCTCGGCGTGCTGATCGCGGTCCGGGCCCTCCACTGGGGGCGCGTGCTGGACCTCCGCAGCCTGGGCTGACCCTGGCCTGAACTGCGGCCCACCGCTTGACGAGGGACCCACGGCGTGACGCGGGACCCCGCCGCAGGTCGCGGCGCCTCCGCTGTGTCACAGTGCGAGGCCTGCACCGTCCGTCACGCGAGGCACCCCCCGATGCGAATCAGCGCCCGAAACCAGCTCCCGGCCACCGTGCGCACGGTGACCCAGGGACAGGTCATGGCCGAGGTCGTCGTCGAAGTGGACGGAGGCCACGAGGTCGTCGCGGCCATCACCTCGGAATCCGCGCGCCGCCTGGGCCTGGTGCCCGGGAGGCGGGTCATGGTCGTCGTCAAGTCGACCGAGGTGATGCTCGCCGTCGATGACTGACCCGCTCGATCCGGCGACCGTGCGCCGGTAGCGGAGCTCGTGGGAAGCGTTCAGAGCCCGGGAACGGTTGCGCCGATCGATGCCGATAGCGCCGCAGCGTGGGCGAAGATCCCGGGCAGTCCACCGGTGTGGAGAAAGACGACGGTCTCCGAGGGCGTGATCGCGCCGGCGCGGATGTCGGCCAGCAGGCCGGCCATCGCCTTGCCGGTGTAGACCGGGTCGAGCAGGATCCCCTCCGTCCGGGCGACGAGCGTGATCGCCTCCAGGCAGGCGGGCGTATCCCGGCCGTACCCCGGCCCGATCTGCGACTGGTCGGTCTCGAAGTCGCCGGCCGCCAGCCGGACCGGGCTGCCGATCAGCTCGGCGGCGTGGTTCGCGATCTCCGCGGCGCGCGTGCTCTTGGCCGGGTCCCCGCCGCTCACTGCCACACCGTGCACGCGATATGGCGCATGCGCCAGGCTGGCCCCCATCACGAGGCCGGCGGCAGTTCCCCGCGACCCGGCCGCCACGTACAGGCGTATCGGTCGCTCGTGCGCGGCCTCCAGCTGCGCCACGAGCTCGACCGTCCCCGCGATATATCCCAGCACGCCCACGGGGCTGGAGCCGCCGATAGGGATCACGTACGGGCGCTCGCCGCGGGCGCGAAGCGCGGCGACCACCTCGGCGACCGTCTCCGCCTCGCCCGGCCCGGTGGCCAGCGCGGGGTCGTCTCCCGCGCGGATGAAGTGGACCTCCGCGCCGAACAGGTGATCGAGGAGCAGGTTGCCCTGGATCTCCGGCGCGTCCGTGTCGG
>JARLHH010000060.1 GCA_031292335.1 Candidatus Limnocylindrales bacterium
ACCGGACCGTCCGGTCGCTCCTTGGCACTCGCAAGGCGTCCTTCGCCGCCCCCGACGAGGCCCGCGCCGTCACCGGCATGGAGATCGGCGGGGTCACGCCGTTCGGGCTCCCCCGCGGGCTGCCGATCTGGATCGATGCGGCGGTCATGGCCCGCTCCCGGATCGTGCTCGGCGGCGGCAGCCGGCGCTGGAAGGTCATCGCGCCACCGGAGATCCTGCTGGCGTTGCCGGGCGCGGACGTCGTCCAGGGCCTCGCCGACCGGCCGGACTAGACGACGACCGAGCAGCGCTTCGGCGGCAGGGCCGTGGCCCCGCTACGCCTCGCTGGCGTGGACCCGCGCCGCCAGCCACGGGGCCGCCAGCCCGGCCTGGCGCTCCGGCGTGAGGAGATCCGCGGCGTGAACCGCCATCACCGCCCCTTCGACGACCTCGAGCGCCGCCTCGCCGCCGGCCCGGTCGTCGGGCACCAGGTCATCGGATTCCTCCACGACGGCGCCGAGCAGCGGGATGCGGTCCAGCAACGGCCCCACGACGTGGGTGAGGTCGCCGCGCCCATGCTCCGAGAGCACCATGTCGGCGAGCCGCAGCTCCTCGCGGAGGCGCGGGGTCCAGGCGGCCGCGAGAGCCGGCAGGTCCGCGACGGTCAGTGCATCCAAAGCGGCGGCCAGGTGGACGCGCGGATCGTCATCCGAAGGGGTTGTGCCGTTCTGCATGCGCCGAGCGTACCCGCGGGCGGGTCATCCCGCCGTGCGGCCGCGGAGATGGTCGAGCAGCCGCTCGGCAATGACGTACGACCGCCCACCCCCCATCACCAGGACAACGTCGCCGGGCTGCACGCGGGAGGCCAGCCAGTCGGCCGTCGCTTCCACCGAACCCGGCGCCGCCGCCGGCGCCCGCCGCCGCGTGTTCACCGCGTCCGCGAGCGCCTGGGGCGAGGTGATCGTCGTGTCCGGATCGCGCCCCGCGTAGATGTCGGCGATCGCCACCCGGTCCGCCTGCGCCAGGACGTCGGCGAACTCCTCGAGCAGCGCTGCCGTCCGGTGGAAGGTCAAAGGCTCGTAGACGGCCCAGAGCCGACGGCCCGGATACCGGGACGCCACGGCGGCGAACGTCGCCGCCATCGCCGTGGGGTGATGGCCGTAGTCGTCGATGACAACCACGCCACCGACCTCGCCCTTGATCTCCATGCGGCGCCCGACGCCGGGGAACGTCGCCAGGCCGGCCAGGATCGCGCCGACGTCCGCCCCGGCGACGAACGCGGCCCCGGCCGCCGCCAGGCCGTTCTCCGCGTTGTGCCGTCCGGCCAGGCCGACCTGCGCGCCGACCGTTCCCGAGGTGGTCAGTCCGGCGATCGTGATGCTCCCCTCCCCCGCCGCGCTCGACCGCCAGGACCCGACGATCGGCGTCGCTGCGCCGCGACCGGTGACATGCGCTCGCGCGAGGGCGGCCGCGGCCGCGGCGGGATCCTCGTTCTCGCCCACGACTCGCACCGCGACCAGCCTGCCCGGCCAGTCGCGAAGGCCGGAAAGCACCTCTCGGACGCCCGCGTCGCCGGCGTTGGCGACCAGGACGGGATCCAGGCCCCCCCCGTCGAAGGCGCGGATCCAGGCCACGAACGCCTCCGCGACCGCCGCTCGGTCGCGAAACACGTCGGGGTGATCCCAGTCGGCGTTCGTCAGCACGCCGATGGCCGGTCGATAGGGGTCGAAGTTGCCCGCGTACTCGTCCGCCTCCACCACGAACCGGGGCCCGCTGCCGAGGCGCACGGTCGACGGCCGCGAGCCGCCGGCGAGCGACGCGGGCAGCAGCGCCCCCACGAACCCCGACGGGTCCAGGCCCGCGGCCGTGAGCAAGTGGATCAGCCATCCGGTCGTGGTCGACTTCCCGTGCGTGCCCGCCACGGCGATGAGCGAGGCGGCACGCGTCGCCGCGGCGTCCGCGATGAGCTGCTGGACGCTGGTCAAGGGGATCCCCAGCTCGCGCGCCTGCCGCAGCTCCGGGTGGTCGGGTTGGACCGAGGTCAGCGCCTTGGTCACCGCCAGCCGGTCGACGAACGTGGTCCCGTCGTGCGCCACGTGGGCGGGATCGTGACGCCATTGCAGCGGGATCCCGGCATCCTCGAGCGGCGGCGTGTAGGGCGACGGGCCGCCCGCATCGCACCCGGACGCGCGCGCCCCGACCGCATGCCCCAGGAGGCACGCGGCTGCGCCGCCGGCGCCCCCGGCGCCAACGACGTGGATCCGCTCACCCGCCGGGATCGGCCGGGCATCCCGCGCCGGCTCCAGGCCGGCGCCGATCTCCGCGGCGTCGCGGTGGGTCACGGTGTCTCGGGAATCCCCGGCTCGGGCTCGGGCGCCGCCTCGGGCTCCGTGACAGCCTCGGGCTCCGGTGCCGCCTCGGGTACGGGCAACACCTCGGGCTCCATGGCGGCCTCGGGCTCGGCCATCTCCGCCGGCTCGGCCTCCGCGGCCGGCCCAGGATCGGCGGCCGGCTCAGGCTCGGGCTCCGGTGCCGCCTCCGTCTCCGCCGCCCACTCGGGCTCGGGCTCAGCGATCGGCTCCGCATCGAGCTCCGGTTCGGCGTCGGGACAGGGCTCGAACGCCGGGCCCGCGTCGGGCTCGACGACGGCCTCACCGATCCGGTCCACGGAGACCCAGCGACGATCGACGACAAGGTGGAGGACGGTCGGGCGCGACGCCGCAAGGGCGGCGCGGAGCGCC
Source organism: Candidatus Limnocylindrales bacterium (assembly GCA_031292335.1). Classification (GTDB taxonomy): domain Bacteria; phylum Chloroflexota; class Limnocylindria; order Limnocylindrales; family CSP1-4; genus CTSoil-043. Next base: position 2,721 of record JARLHH010000060.1, read on the forward strand.
GGCTCGAACGCATCGTCGCGGTCGACCCTGGCGCCGGCGGCGCCATAGCCCTCCGCCACCCGGACCCAGTCGACCGGGCCGAGATCGGTCGCCACGGGAGTGAGGCCACGCTGGACCTGGTGGTCATGGATGGTTCCGTAGCGCTGGTTGTCGAACACCAGCACGACCGGGTGCACGCCGGTGCGAACCGCTGTCTCCAGCTCCGCGATCGACATCCCTGCCCCGCCGTCGCCGACGAGGGCGACGACCGGCCGCCCCGGGCCGGCGAGCGAGGCTGCCACGGCGGCCGGGATCGCGAAGCCCATCGCCCCGGCAGTCGTGCCGAGGAACGTGCCCGGCCGGCGCAGGACGAGGCCGCGCGCAGCCCAGCCGCCGAAGTGGCCGGCATCGGTGGTGATGATCGTGTCGGGCGACAGGACGCGGTTCAGGGTCGCGATGACCCGGCCCGGGTGCACGCCCTCGCCGTCCCACACGTCGAGGTCCACGCGCCGCGCCTCCTCGTAGGCGGCCCGGTCGCGTGCCGTCGCCGCGCGGCGCCGCTCGAGGCCGGCGAAGTCGAGGACGCCGGTCGCGACGATTCGCCGCGCTTCACGGAGGAAGGTCCGTGCGTCGGCCGCCAGCGCGAGGGTGGGCCCCGCGAGCCCCGGGCGCGTGCCGAGCGGCTCCACGTCCACGTGGGCCCAGCGCGTCCCCGGCGCCGGGATGGCGTGCTGGTACGACGCGATCTCGTTGAGGCGGCTGCCGATGACGAGGATCGCGTCCGCGTCCTCCAGGCGCGATCGGACCGTCGGCGCGGCGAAGTAGCCGCTCATCCCGAGGTAGCGGGGATTGTCGTTCGGGAAGACGTCCGGCCGTCGCCATGCCGCGATCACGGGCACATCGACCAGCTCGGCCAGGCGGACCAGGTCCGCCGTCGCACGCGAACGCAGGACGCCGCCCCCGGCGACGATCACGGGGCGTTCCGCGTCGAGCAGCAGGTGCAGGATGCGGCGGACATGGACCGGATCCGGCAGCGTCCGGGCCGGTCCCGGCACCGGGCCGGGCGTCGTCCGGGCGGGCGCCGCGGCCACCTCCTCGTCGAGCAGGTCCTCCGGCAGCGACAGCAGGACCGGGCCCGGCCGGCCGGTCGTCGCCCGTCTGAGCGCTTCCTCGATCGCCGCAGGCAGCGCGGCAGCGTCGCGGACCTCGCGGGCCCAGCGGCAGAACCCGCCGACCGTGGCCACCAGGTCGGCCTCCTGGAACCCCTCCCGACCCCGCGTGGAGCGCTTCACCTGCCCGACCAGGGCGATCACGGGCAGCGAGTCCGCGTGGGCCACGTGCAGGCCGATCGCGAGGTTCGCGGCGCCCACGGCCCGCGTCCCGAGGACGACGGCCGGGCGCCCGCTCAGCGCGGCGGATGCCGCCGCCATGTACGCGGCAGCGCCCTCGTGACGGGTCGCGACGACCCGGATCCCGGCCCCGGCAAGACCGTCGAGGAGGGTCAGGAAGCTCTCGCCCGGTACGGTGTACGCGACGCGCACGCCGGCTGCGGCGAGGGCGTCTGCGATGAGGCGGCCGGCGGTCCGCGATGTCCCGGTCACAGGCGTTCCTTTCTAGCGGTAGTTGGAGAACTGGAGCGGGACGGCCTCGTCGAGCTCGCGCAGTCGCGCGATCACCTTCTGGAGGTCGTCCTTGCCCTTCGCGCTGACCCGCACGGCGTCGCCCTGGATCTGGCCCTTGACCTTGGGGAACTCGTCGCGAAGGATCCTGGAGACCTTCCTGGCCAGATCGTCAGGCAGCCCGCTGCGCAGGCCCACGTGCTGGCGGACCTTCATCCCGCCGGCCTGCTCGATCTCGCCCCAGTCGAAGATCTTGAGCGAGAGGCCGCGCCGGACCGCCTTCGTCTCCACCAGCTCGCGGATCGACTTCGCGCGCAGCTCCGAGTCGGCCAGGATCGCGAGCGCGTCCTTCTCCTGCGTGATCTCGGCGGTCGCTCCCTTGAAGTCGAAGCGGGTGGCGATCTCGCGGCGCGCCTGGTCGAGCGCGTTCCGAAGCTCCTGCGCGTCGAACTCGGAGACCACGTCGAAGGAGAACTCGCCAGCCATCGGTTCCTCCGTGTCGCCCGGCACGCGTTCCGGGATCCTCCGCTCAGTGGCTCAAGTATGGCGAACGCGCGGGCGCCTGTCCGCCGGCCGGCGCTCGCCGGGCCCCTTCCGGCGCCGGCGCCCCTCGGTCATCTCGGGTCGCGGTCGCGTCCGGCGATCACCGCGGCGCGCTCGACGAGCAACTCGAGAGCGGCGCGCGCGCTGGCGGCCTTGTTCGAGCCGCGGTCACCGTGCCAGGTGAACCGCCTGAGATCGATCCCGGCCGCATCGGCCACGGCCACGTACGTGAGGCCGACGGGCTTGCCCACCGTCGCCCCGGACGGGCCGGCGATGCCCGTGACGGCCACGGCGAGGTCGGCGCCGAGCCGTTCCCGCGCTCCCGACGCCATGGCGCTGGCGACCTGCGCGCTCACCGCCCCGTGCTGGCCGATCACGCTCGCCGGGACGCCCAGGACGGCCTTCTTGGCGTGGTCCGAGTAGGCGACGACGCCGCCCCGCAGATAGCCGGACGCGCCGGCCACGTCCGTCAGCGCGTCGCTGATGCGCCCGCCCGTGCACGACTCGGCCGTGGCGACGGTCAGGCCGGCCGCCAGGCAGATCTCCTGGAGGCGCTCGGCGAGCGCGCGCAGGTCGGGCTCGGGCATCCGCGCGCTCAGGTGGTCCGGTCGGTCCGCTTCGGCGGAGCCGGCGGCTGGAATAGCCATGTCTCGGGCGAGCCGCCCTTCCCCAGGGCCCCCAGGCTCGTTCCGTTGAGCGTGTAGAACGTGACGCCGGCGTTGCCCGTTCGCACCTCGACGGACGTCGTGCCACTGAACGTGAGGGTTTGGCCATCGTTGACGAGCAGGCCGCCGCTGCCGGTTGTCGGCGACACGACCCCGTCCACCCAGACCTTGAGCCAGGCCCGCCCGCCCTTCACGTCCACGACGACGTTCACGCCCTGGTAGACGACCGTCACGCTGCGGGTCAGCGTCGTCGCCATGCCCTGGTCGTTCTTGGCGACGATCGAGATCGTCCAGCGACCGGTGGTCAGGTCCAGGTTGGCCGCGAACGACCCGTCGTCGGCAGGCACGACGACGATCGGTGCGGGCGGTCCGGGCGTCGTCGCGGCCGACGGCGCCGGCGCCTCTCCCGGCGCCTGGCCCGCGTACAGGGCGCTGATCTGCACGCTCGTCGCGTCGGTCGCGTTGCCGGCCACGGGGATCGCCCCGTTCTGGAACGTGGCGCCGTCCGCGGGCGAGCCCACGGACAGGGTCGGGGCAACCACCGGGTTGAACGGGACGGTGATGAGGAGCTCAACGGGGTGATCGGCGGCCTTCCCGGTCTTGGGGTCCACCGCGCTCACGTCGAACTGGTTCTTGCCCCGCCGGAGGTCTACCGTGGCCAGCCACGTGCCGTCCCCGCCCGCGGTGATGTTGAGCGGGTCACGGCCGGGGGCGGCGATCGTGACCAGGCCGCCCGCGATGGTCAGGCCGCGCAGGGTGTAGGTCGTCGCATCCTGGGCCACGTCCGTCACCGCCGTCGCCGGATCCACGACGCTCAGCGGCGGCGGCTCGGAGAAGCGGACGAGCTGGAAGCCGATGTAGGCAAGGATCAGCACGACACCGAGCGTCGCGACCGCCGCGACCACGACCCCCGAGGTGAGCACCAGCCCCTTGCGGGGCGAGGCCAGCGGCCGCGGCACGACGATCACCGGCTCGGGAGCGTCCGTCACCGGTGCTTCGCGATGCCACTGGGCGACCGCGTCGTCGGGGTCGATCCCCAGGTACTGGGCGTAGTTCCTTAGGAACCCGCGGACGTAGACAGCACCCGGCAAGGAGGCGTAGTCGCCGCGCTCGAGCGCGGCCAGGTAGCCGCGCCGGATCTTCGTCTCGCGCTCGGCCCGCAGAAGGTCGATGCCCTTCGCCTCGCGCGCCGCGACCAGCCGCTCGCCGAGCGCGTCAGCGCCGGCGGCCACCCTCCGCTCCCCGATCGGGTCGCGGTCGTGCTCCGGTCCCACCGGGCGGGCGTGGTTGCGGGTCGTCACCGGCCGTCACCATCGTCCGCGTCGGGTGGGGCGACCACGCTGCCGGCCTCGCGCCGCAGCACCTGGCGCGCGTTGGAGCCGTCGAACGCGCCGATGTAGCCGCGCGCCTCCAGCTGGTCGATGATCCGGGCCGCCCGGGCGTAGCCGATCTTGAGCCGCCGCTGGAGCAGCGAGGCCGAGGCGCGGTCGTACTCCTGGACCACGCCGACGGCGTCCCGCAGGAGGCGGTCGGCGTCGTTGTCGGCGAGGTCGTCCACCGACCCGGTGGAGTCCTCGTCATCCTCGATGATGCCCATGTCGTAGTGCGGCTCCGCCTCGGCCCGCCAGTGGGAGGTGACCGCCCGGATCTCGCGATCGGCCACGAAGACCCCCTGCAGGCGGATCGGGCGCGGCAGGTCCGAGGGCTGGAAGAGCATGTCGCCGCGGCCGATGAGGTCTTCCGCGCCGGGCGCGTCGAGGATCGTCCGGGAGTCGATCTGGGATGCCATCGCGAAGGCGATCCGCGACGGGAAGTTGGCCTTGATGAGCCCCGTCACGACGTTGACCGACGGGCGCTGCGTGGCGAGCACGAGGTGGATCCCGGTCGCGCGCGCCTTCTGGGCCAGCCGGACGATGGGGTCCTCCACCGTCTGGCCCTTGCGCATCATGAGGTCGGCCAGCTCGTCCACGATGATCACGATGTAGGGCAGCCGGTCAGCCCGGTCGGCGCGCGTCTCGTTGTACGAGGTGATGTTCCGGGCGGACGCGCCGGCGAACTTCCGGTAGCGCATCTCCATCTCGGCGACCGCCCACTTGAGTGCCGCGATCGCCCGGTCCGCCTCGGTGATGACCGGAACGTAGAGGTGCGGCATCCCGTTGTAGTCGGCCAGCTCCACCCGCTTCGGGTCCACCAGGATCAGCCGGACCTCGTCCGGGGTGGCACGCATGAGCAGGCTCGTGATGAGCGCGTTGACCATCACGCTCTTGCCCGAGCCGGTCGCCCCGGCGATCAGGAGGTGGGGCATCCTGGCGAGGTCGGCCGTGCGCGGGTGACCCGCCACGTCGCGGCCGAGGGCGAACGCGATCGGCGATGGGTTCGCCGTAGCTTCCGGGTGCTCCAGGATCTGCCGGATGGCGACCACGTTGAAGTCCATGTTCGGGATCTCGAGGCCGACGACCTGCTTGCCCGGGATCGGCGCCTCGATCCGGATCGTCCGGGCTGCCAGCGCCATGGCAAGATCGTCCGCGAGCGCCTCGATCCGGCTGACCTTGATCGATGGGTCCGGCTCCACCTCGTACTGCGTCACCACCGGGCCGGCGTTCCAGCGGGTCACCTTGCTGGGGATGTTGAAGCTGGCGAGCTTGCCCTCGATGATCGCCGCGTTGCGTGCGTGGTCCATGCCTACGCCGGACGTCCGCGGCGCCAGGTCATCCAGCAGCGACATCGGCGGGAGGTGGTACTCCCGGCGGGCCGGCTCCGGTGCACCGCCCGGCCCGGACGACACGTTGCCGGTCTGCGTGATGGGTGCGCGGGTCGCCGGAGTCGCTGCCCCGTCGTCCGGGAAGAGCGTCATCCGCTCCCCGCTGAGCGGAGCCGGCGGCGGTCCGGCAAAGACGGACGAGACCTGCGCCGGCTGCTCCAGGGGCGGCGGGATCTCCGGTCTCGACATCTCCCGGGGGTTCCTGCCGTCCCGGAGCATCGTCCGGGCGGCCGGCGCTGCCGGCGCGTCCGCGCGCCGGCGGCGCGCCTGTTCCATCGCCGCCCCGCCGGAGATAGGAATACCACAACTAATAAAACATTCAAATATGGATCTTGTTTTTG
>JARLHH010000350.1 GCA_031292335.1 Candidatus Limnocylindrales bacterium
GTCGATGACGGTCTGCGGCCTGAGGCCACCGTCGAGGTGGTCGTGGAGGAGCACCTTGGGGGCGCGCTGGATGGTGCGGTCGTCGAGCATGCCGCGATCGTACGTCGCGGCTGCGCCGACGGCGCGGCCCCCGTGTCGCACGACGAGCCGGCCGCGCCCTTCTCAGCCGTTCCAGCGCACGCGGACGGGCTGCCCGATCCCGGGCAGCCGCATCGACCCAGCCTCCGCCACGACCGCATCGCGCTCGACGGGTGAGAGCCGGCGCCATGATTCGACCGTGACATCGGCCTGGGCGCGTCTCCAGGTCCCGACGATCTCGCCCGCCACGATCAGGGCGCCGGGCCAGACCCGGGGAGTCCAGAGCGCGCGCCGGTGGTTCGGGTCGGCGACCAGGAGCTCCCGATCGGCCCCCTGGAGGAGGAAGTACGCGTCGCCGCTTGGGAGCAGTCGCGCGGAGGCCGTGGGCCGGCCGGGGTCGCGGAACGTCGGCTCGTCCGCGGTCAGGATCCACGCATCGGCCACGGGCGTTCGCACCGGCGTCAGCGATCCGACGAGCGCGTCGAACGCGGCCCGGCCGGCCGCGCGCGGCCTGATCCCGGCCCACTGCGCGAATCCGTCGGGCGTCGCCGGTCCGAAGACGTGCAGGTATCGGCGCGCAAGCTCGAGGCGCGCGTCGCGCCGGTCGACGTCCGGCGGCGGCACGGTCCAGACCGTGGGCTGGCGTGCTCCGTCCCACCGGATCAGCACCGTCCCGGTCGCGGCGGCATACCTGAGGCTGTTCGGGGACACGCCCAGACCGCGCCCCGCCTCGCCGTATGTCATCGTCCCACCGGCGACGAATGCCTGCAGCCGGCGGGCGAGATCCTCGGCTCGGCGGCGGCCCGGGGCATCGTCCGGCAGCCGCCCGAGCGAGAAGACGGCGAGATCCTGGGCCGCGACGACGTAGGCGCTGAACCGCGGCCCCCAGAGCTGGGCGAGCGACGGGTCCTCCCACGTGTCCGGTTCGGTTCCCCGGACGCGGGCGTGGAGCGAGAGGACGGCGGCGCGCGGCACGCTGTCCTGCAGCCCCGCCCACGCCGCGCGCCGGAGCGACCCGGGGTCCGGCGGCAGCCGCTCGTCAAGAGCGCCGGCGGTCCGTCGGAACCCCAGGATCTGCTCGCGCTTGAGCTCCAGCCGCGAGCCCGTCACGGATGCGAGGTCAACCCCGGTCGGGGTGGGACGGTTGGAAGCCCAGGTCGTTCAGCTCCCTGGCGCGCGGTAGGTCGGTGCGAGCCGCGAGACGGCGTCCAGCTCCTCTGGTGTCAGGAGCACGATCGTCCTCGTGTGGACCGCCCCGGACGACGACGTGCTGAGGGCCAGGGCGGCCGCGGCGGCGTTGTCCGGCAGGTCACCGATGATGAAGTAGTCGTCACCGCCGAAGGCGAAGTGGTAGGACTCGAGCGTGCCACCGACCGAGGCGAACCCCTCCCTGATGGCCTGGACCCGCCTCGTTCCGCCCTCGGACCGAATCCCCTTCGCGCCCTGATCCGTGAAGCTTCCGGTGAACAGGTACTTGGGCATCGTGCACCCCCCTGCCGCGGGTGTCCGATGGGACACGTTCGGACCGCGGTCGGCCAAGGGTAGCCGCCCGCGGGCCGTGCCGCCAGCCGCGCTACGTTCCGTCCGTCTCCAGGCGCGCCCGGGCGGCGGCGAGCGCGGCGGCGACGCGCCCGGGCGCCGTCCCGCCGGCCAC
>JARLHH010000351.1 GCA_031292335.1 Candidatus Limnocylindrales bacterium
CGGCGTATGCTTCTGGCCACGCCGTTGAGGTCCACGGCAGTCTGCAGGCCGCGTCGGCTGCGAGGTCCGGGTGTCGAATCGCGTCCGCTGGCTCGTCGTCATCGTGCCGGCGCTCATCGTCGGCGTAATCGAGTTGCTCAGCGACGAGCTCCTGGACGAGGTGCTCCCGTTTCCGCTCGACACGCTCCTCGTGGTGGGCGCCACGCTCCTGCTTGCCGGGATCTTCGCGACGCTCGCCTTCCGCCGCATCGACGCGCTCACCGGCGCGCTGCGGAGACGGAACGAGGAGCTGGAGACGCGGGCCACGTCGGCGCGAGCCCTCCACCGGGTGAGCGTCGCGATCGCATCACTGACCGACGTCGAGCGGGTCCTCGACGCCATCGTGACCCACGCGCGGGAGCTGCTCGGCGTGGATGCCGTGGTGCTGCTGCTCGCCGGGCCCGACGGCCGCCTGGTCCGGCGCGCGGCAAGCGCGGTGCCCGGCGCGCTCACGGCGATGTCCCCTGGCCCCGGGACGGATGTGACCGACGCGCAGGAGGCGACGGACGCCGACCAGATCCTGCGGTTCGTTGCGCCGGCGTCCGCCGTGGCGCGCGTCGCCGCGCCGCTCCAGCGTGGCGGGGCGACGATCGGGCTGCTCGCGGTCGGGGCCTCCGGCGTCCGCGGGTTCGACGCGGACGCCCTCGAGACCCTCTCGTCCCTCGCGAACCAGGCCACGATCGCGCTGGAGAACGCGCGGCTGGAGGCGCGCCTGCGCGAGCTGGCCGTCGTCGGGGAGCGCGAACGGATCGCCCGTGAGCTTCACGACGGGCTGTCCCAGGTCCTCGGGTATGTGAACACGAAGTCCCAGGCGGTCGACGGTTTCCTGGCGGCCGGCCGGATCGACGAGGCGCGCATCCAGCTGGGCGAGCTGTCCGCCGCGGCGCGCTCCGTCTACGTCGACGTCCGCGAGACGATCCTGGGCTTGCGCAGCCCGATCGGGCCCGACGCCGGCCTGGTGGCGGCAATCCGGGCCCACGCGGCCGGCTTCGCCGAGTCTGCCAAGCTGGCCATCACGGTCCACGCCACGCCGGAGGTCGAGCGTACCCGGCTGGATCCCGAGGTGGAGACCCAGGCATTCCGCATCGTCGCCGAGGCCCTCACGAATGTTCGCAAGCATGCCGGAGCCCGCCGGGTGACCGTGGACCTCCGAACGGCCGCAGATCGCCTCAGCGTGACGGTCCGGGACGATGGCCGCGGCTTCTCCCTTGCCAGACCGCTCGACGGCCGCCCGCACTACGGCCTGCGCTCGATGGCCGAGCGCGCGGCCGGCGTCGGCGGCTCGGTCGAATGGACGAATGGTTCGGATCGGGGGGCGATCGTGCGGCTGGAGGTCCCGTTCCGCCCGATCGCGGGATCCGTCCCCGCGCCGGCGACTGCCTGATGCTCGTCCTGCTCGCCGACGACCATGCGCTCTTCCGGGACGGCCTCGCGTCCCTGCTCGGCGCCTGGGGTCACGAGGTCGTCGGCATGGCCTCCGACGGTGACGCGGCGGTGGAGCTCGCCGACCGGCTCCGTCCGGAGCTCGTTCTCATGGACGTCCGGATGCCCGGGGGCGGCGGCATCGAGGCGACGGCACGCCTCGCGGCGCTCCACCCGGAGATCCCGATCGTGATGCTGACCGCCAGCGAGGACGAGGACGATCTCTTCACGGCGATCAAGGCCGGCGCGCGCGGATACCTGCTCAAGGACCTGGAAGCCCACCAGCTCCGGGCAATGCTCGCCGCCGTCGAGCGCGGCGAGGTCGCGATCTCGCCGGTCACCGCGGCGCGGATCCTGGCCGAGGTCGCCCACCCGGCGGCTCGCTCCGTGGCGGGCGGCGGGGGCGGTCGCGTCCCGGGCCAGGATCACCTGACCGACCGCGAGGTGGAGGTGCTCAGGCTGGTGGTCGCCGGACTGCGGAACAAGGAGATCGCCGCGGAGCTGGGCATCTCCGAGAACACCACCAAGTTCCACCTCCGCAACATCCTGGAGAAGCTCCACGCCGGCAGCCGTGCGGAGGTCGCGGCCCGGGCCGTCCGGGAAGGACTCGTTCCGGACCGGTAGGCTGACCGGAGCGCCGACCCGGGCCGACCACCCTCCGACGCGACCGCACTTGACGCGCCTGCCCGGAAGCCATAGGCCGAATGGCCCGGGCCGGATGGCCCCCACCGCCTATCCGATCGGGTGGGCCAGTCTCCCGCCCGATCGAACGTGGTGCAGCCCCAGCGCCGCCCGCATGCTCAGCCTGCCGGATCCGTCTGGAGGCAGGCCATGGGCTATCGCATCGACATCGACCACGCCAACTGCATCAACTGCGGCGTCTGCATGGACGTCTGCCCGGTCGAGGCGCTCGACATGAGCCGCCCCGCCACGCCCGGCGTGGAGGTGGGCAGCGAGGGCGGCGGGCCGCTGCCCTGGATGATGGAGCACCCCGTCCAGGTGGGCGAGTGCATCGGCTGCTCCATCTGCATCCGCGAGTGCCCGCCGAACGTGATGACGCTCGCGGTCATGAAGGAGCCGACGCCGCTGGTCGCGCGCCAGGGTCCGGTGGAACGGCCCGTCCCCGACGAGGGCGGCTGGATGCCGCTCTCCGCGATCACCCGCGAGGCGCTCAAGCCGGTCCATGACTCGCCGTTCGGCGACCTCTTCACCTGGCGCACCCGGTCGCGCCCGGAGCCGTGGCAGGTGTGGCAGTCGATGGTGACGGACGGTCCCGCATCGCCGGTCGCGCCGTGCCAGGAGGCGTGTCCCGCCGGCACCGACGCAGGCCGCTACGTCGGCCTGGTCGCCGCCGGCCGCTATGACGACGCCTATGCCGTCGCCGCGGAGGTCAACCCGTTCCCCTCCGTCTGTGGCTGGATCTGCACGGCGCCCTGCGAGGCGGCCTGCCGTCGCAGCACGCTCGACGAGCCGATCGCGATCCGGACTATCAAACGCTTCGCCGTGGAGCATGGGAAGCTGCCGGCGGTCCCGCCTTCCGCGATCAAGCGGGAAGAGCGCGTGGCCATCGTCGGCGGTGGCCCGGCCGGCATGTCGGCCGCCTACTACCTGGCCCGGCTCGGGTACGGGGTGTCGGTCATGGAAGCCATGCCGGTGCCCGGCGGAATGATGGCGATCGGGATCCCCGAGTATCGCCTGCCGCGGTCCGTGCTCCGCGAGGAGATCGAGCGGATCGTGGGGCTCGGGGTCGAGCTCCGCCTCGACACGGCGATGGGCCGCGACTTCACGCTCGGCGACCTCGAGCGCGAGGGCTTCAAGGCCGTCTTCCTGGCAACCGGCGCCTCGAAGAGCCGGCGTCTCGGCGTCCCCGGCGATGACCTCCGCGCGGTCATCCCGGCCACGCGCTTCCTCAAGGAGGTCAACCTGGGGGAGAATCCACGCCTCTCCGGCCCGGTTGTCGTCGTCGGCGGTGGAAGCACGGCGATGGACGCGGCCCGCTCCGCCTGGCGATCGGGAGCCGACTCCGTGACGATCGTCTACCGCCGCGGTCGCGGCGACATGCCGGCCCAGGAAGAAGAGGTGGAGGCGGCGGAACGCGAGGGGATCACGATCCTCGCCGGGCTCGCTCCGACGGAGGTCGTCGGTCGCGAGGGCGCCGTGATGGCGCTCCGGGTCCAGGAGCAGCGAGCGACCGGTCGCATGGAGCACGGGCGCGCCATCTATGCAGCGGTCGCGGACGCCATCCGCGACGTCCCCGCCAGCACCATCCTGGTGGCGATCGGCGAGGAACCGGATCCGTCCATCCTCCCCGAGGGCGCCGGCATCGAGGTGAGCGGCTGGGCCGGGATCGTGGCCGACCCGCGCACCCTGGCTACCGGCCGCGCCGGGATCTTCGCCGGCGGCGACGTCGTCTCCGGTCCCAAGACGATCATCGACGCGGTGGCCGCCGGCCGGCGCGCCGCGGCCTCCATCCACGAGTACCTGGCCGGCGCCCGCGATGGCGAGGCCGAGATCATGGCTGCGGTCCGGTACCCCACGGCGCCCGAGCGCACGCTGTCCGTCGACCTCGCTCCCCGGCCTCGCGCGCACGCGCCGCTGCCGGTCGTCCAGCTCGGAACGTTTGCCGCGACGCAGGCCGGCTTCCCCGAGAACGTCGCCCGTTCCGAGGCATCCCGCTGTTTCCGCTGCGACGCCGTCTACGGCTGTCCCAGCGTCACGGTCGTGGCCGGCCGCGGCCCGCACGAGAACGTCCACCCGGTCCCAGCCCTGTCGCCCGCGCCAGCGGCGACGCAGTCGATCGCAGGAGGTGATCTCCAATGACGCCCGACCAGGTATCGGGTCTGTTCAGCGCCGGCGAGGCGTTCGTCGAGGGGACGATCGCCGCCGCCCTCGTCGTCCTTTGGCTCCTGGTGCTGGCGTTGCACCTGGGGCGGCCCTACATGGCGGCCACGACCGGCAAGTTCACGCTTCGCCTGGGGGCCGACCTCTGGTGGATCATCTACGTCGCGGTCCGCGACATCTTCACGGTGCAGGTCTTCCTGGGCAGCTTCATCTTCTTCTACCCGGACGTGGTGAAGGCCCAGGATCTTCCGGTCACGGGCGGCCTCGCCGCCGCCTGCGCCTTCGCGGTGCTCCTGATCAAGCTGGTGACCAAGGGCGACGGCGACCGGCGCGGCTACCAGTGGCAGATCCTGCTGCTGGCCGTGGGCGCCACGCTCTACATCGCGCCGTACCTGATCGGCGTCCAGGGCACGCAGCTCCACGGCGCGCACCTGCCGGGGATCGTCTCGGCCCTGGTGTCGTCGTCCAACCCGGACCTCGCGCTCCCGCTCTGCTACGTCTCGGCCGCCCTGGTCGGGATCATGGGGATCGCGGCAGCTGCCTATAACCTGCGCCAGACCGGTGTGCGGCGGCCTGCCGCCCCGGCAATCCCGGAGACGACCCGATGAACGCACCGCTGAACGCCGACCAGCTCGCGACGACGCTGACCTCGGGGGGCGCGGGGTGGATGGTGGCCTCGGTCGCCGCCGTCCTGCCGATCCTCTGGTCGTTCACCCTGATCCTGCACTTCGCCCGGCCCTACATCATCCGCTTCCTGCGGCGACTGACGCTCCGCTTTGGCGGCGACGTGTGGTGGCTGTCCTACGTGCTGTTCCGCGACGGTCTGCTGGTGGTCACCCTCGGGCTCAGCATGGTCTTCCTCATGCCGAACTTCTACCTGACCGGCGACGGCCTCCCGATCACCGCCCCGCTCGCCGTGGTCGTGCTCTTCTGGACGCTCGCCGTCAAGCTGGTCCGCGATGCGGACGAAGATCCGGGGGCGTTCCGCCTCGAGAGCGTTCTCCTGATCATCGCCTCGGTCCTCTACATCGTCCCGCAGGTCTACGGCATGGAGGCCCAGGACCAGACGAACCTGGGCAACATCCCGGCCCTGCTCGTGAGCACGTCCAACATGGCGGTGGCGCGTCCCCTGTTCTGGGGTTCCCTCGGCCTCTTCGCCCTGACCGGCGCCGCGATCTTCGTCTGGTACGTCACGAAGGCGATGCGCGCTCCGACCGTGTCGGGTCCCGGGGAGACGTCCTAGCGCCCGTTTCTCAGCGACCTTCGAGCAGAGGAGGGGCGGCCCGGCGCCGCCCCTCCTCTGCATGTGTCCCACGCGACCGGCCGGCTGAACCCCCGAGCGCGGCGGCTGGCCTCCGGATGTCGCCCGCGGGCCTCCGGATGTCGCCCTCGGGCCCATCGGTTCCCGGATAGCAATCCGGTGACTGGTATGCGGGGCGGCGGGGCCACGTGCCGCCCGGGCGCGTGACTCCACGCTCGGCTGGGCGGCCGAGACGCCGTCCGGGAGCGTTCGCGGCGGCCCCCGCGGACATACGAGCATCCCCACTGCTGACGCGGAGGAACATGGCCACGCGCCCCGGCCCGGCGCCGCCCTACGATCCGCGGATCCCACATCGCCGGCGGACTGAGCCCCCGAGCGCTACGCCTCGGCGATGACCCCGATCGAGACCCGGAAGCCGGCGCGGCGTTGGAGCGCCGGCATCAGCGTCCCCTGGCCGACCGGCGTATCGCCGGGGAACCAGCGGGCCCACTCCTCGTTGAAGGCGTCGAACTCGGTGGGGTCGCGCAGGGACCAGTTGGCCCAGACCACCTTCTCCAGGGAGCTGCCGGCGGCGACGAGCTTCGACTGCAGGTTGCGCAGGCACTGCCGCGCCTGTTCCTTGATCGATCCGTTGACGACCTGGCCGGTCTCGGGATCGACGGGGCCGATCGACGAGATGTAGACCATCCCGCCGGCCGTGACCGCCCGACCGGAGCCGACGAGGGGTCGTGCCGCGGCGGAGAAGACGAGCGTCTCGCCGGAGTCCAGCCGCCCCTTGCGGCCCCGCACCGCGTCAGGTTGGGCCGGGTCTTCCGGAGGGATTCCGAACTCGCCCGGCGGCAGGGGGACGCCACTCGTCTTGAACTTGCCCATGAAGGTCGGCCGGATCCCGGTCGGCTTGAGGGTCCCCTCGATCTTGCCGTCGCGCATGCCGGTCTGCTCGTACACGAAGACGTCCTGGGTCAGGATCTGGTCGTCCTCGATCCCGTAGACCTCGGTGATGTTGACGATCTTGCGGGTGCCGTCCTTGAGACGCGCGGTGTGGACGATCAGGTCGACGGCGGAGGCGATCTGCTCGCGGATCGCGCGAAGGGGCAGCTCGTAGCCGCTCATCAGCACCATCGTCTCGAGGCGCCGGAGCATGTCGGGCGGGGTGTTGGCGTGCCCGGTGGAGAGCGAGCCGTCCTGGCCCGTCGTCATCGCCTGGAGCATGTCGAGCGCCTCGCCGCCGCGGCACTCGCCGACGATGATCCGGTCGGGCCGCATGTGGAGCGCGTTGCGGAGCAGGTCGCGGATCGTGATCTCGCCCTTGCTCTCCAGGTTCGCGGGACGGGACTCGAGCGTGACCACGTGCACCTGGCGGAGCTGGAGCTCGGCGGCATCCTCGATCGTGATGATCCGCTCGTCCTCCGGGATGAACGAGGACATGACGTTGAGGGTCGTCGTCTTGCCCGAGCCGGTGCCGCCGGAAACGAAGACGTTGAGCTTCACCTCCACGCAGGCCCGCAGGAAGTCGAACATCTCCGCCGTCGCGGTGCCGAAACGAACGAGGTCGTCGACCGTGAACGGCCGGGCGGCGAACTTGCGGACCGTGATCACCGGCCCAACCAGCGAGAGCGGCTCGATCACGGCGTTGACGCGCGACCCGTCCGGGAGCCGGGCATCCACCCGCGGACTCGTCAGGTCGATCCGGCGTCCGATCGGGGTGATGATCCGGTCGATGATCCGGAGCACGTGCTCCTCGTTCAGGAAGCCGGTCTCGACGCGCTCGATCTTGCCGTGCCGCTCGACGTAGATGTGGTCGGGGCCGTTGACCATGATCTCGGTGATGGACTCGTCGTGCAGCAGCGGCTCCAGCGGCCCGAAGCCCTCGACGTCCGCGATGACTTCCTCGATGAGCTGGAGCCGTTCGTCTCGCGTGACCACGAATGAGCCGGCGCTGATCGTCCGGTCGACGATCGCGCTGACCTTCGCCCGGACGTCGAAGGCGCCGTCAGCGTCGAAGAGCGACTTGGACGCGCCGATGACCTCGTCGCGGAGGTGCAGCCTGATCTCGTGGAGCCGATCCGCGCGCGTTACCCCGTGGGTCCCCAACAGGCGCGCCGGTGCGGGTGTCGGACGGACCGCCGCAGGTGCCGGGTCGGCTGGAGCAGCGGCGGGGGCAGGGAGCATCCTGCCGGCGCTATGGGCGTCGGCCTCCTGGTGCGACCGCTCTAACCGCTGGAGCAGCGACATGCCGCAGGCGTTCCCCCGGGCTTGGGAGCCGGTGACCATGCTTCCAACGAGCCGGCGGGCGCCTCGATGGCGCCCGGTCAGCTCCGCGACTAGATAACCAGCGCCGCGACCCCGGAGCCAGCCCCCCAATGGGACCAGCGGCGACCGCCGATAGTCGGTGCGGCGACACGGATCGGCAGGAGCGGGAGCTGCGCGCCGGAGGTCCCTCGCGCACGAGGGTCGCATCGCTCCTGGGACCGGCGAGACCCGACCGAGAGTCCCGATGGCGCGGTCGCGGTCGCGGTCTGCGGCTAGAACTCCTTGCCCGCCTGGCTCTCGCCCGCGAAGCTCGACGCCTTGATGACCACTTCCGGATCGGCGCGCACCTGGTCGAACGTCGCCTGCACGTGTGCAATGGAGACGCGGCCCTCGGCGCTCTCGACCACGAAGTCCGCGACCTCCCTGCCCTTCGACGTCACGAGGGATCCGCTCATGCCCACCTGGACGCCCTGGTCCGGGCCGCTGGCGATCGTGATCCGCGTCCCAGCCTCGTCGATGTCGATCTTGATGACCCGGGCGTGGATGTCCGGGGTCGGCGCCTTGGCGGGTGGCGGGGCAGGGCGGCCGCGGCGCTTTTTGCCCCCGGCAACGTCCGCGATGTCGGTGGAGGCGGGGCGCTCTCGCGGTGCCCGCTGCACCATCTCCGTGACGGCCGTGTTCCCGAACCGGCGCTGGAGGTCGAGGAGGTCATCCTGGGACGGTTCCGCCGCACGCTGCACGCGGGTCCGGGTCGTCCCGTGACCAGCCTGCCGCGACGTCTGCATATGCGCATGCATAAGGGAGATGATAGGAAACCGGGCCGGGCTTGTTCAAGCCGATGACGCTGCCCGTTCGCGCAGATTCGCAGGCACCCGCCGTGCCCATCTCCTCGCGAGTGTCCGGTCAGCCGGGCTCCTCGTCGCTCTTCGCGTCCGTTCGCCAGCCGAGGTGCTTGCGCAGCCAGCCGACCGAGGCGAGGTGGTAGGTCGAGGTCTCGTCGTAGGCCGGGAGGCGGTCGACCTGCGACCGCGTCAGGACCGTGCGCACCTCGCCGAGCGACAGGCTCGCGATGTCGTCGGCCGAGATCATCACGTCCTGCCGCTGGCCGGTGAGGGCGACGCGCAGGCCGTGGAAGATGTCCTCCGCATCGGACCCGAGCACCTCGTGGACTGCCCCGATGCGAATGCCGTCGCTCGCGGTCACCGGGGTGCCGTAGACGATGGAACGCCACGAGATTGGCTGGGGATCCGGCACGGTGGCCCTCCCTGGACGGTTCTTGGGTTTGACACCGACCCATGGTAGACCGCGATCATCCCGGACTCGTGCGTCGCGGTTCCGGAGGAACCAGACAACCTGCTGGTGCGTCTTCCGCTCCGTGGGTCGGGCTCTACCGGGCTGCGACTCCAGGATCCCATGAACCAAGGGGGGATTGATCATGCCGACGAGCCTTCCCGTCGGGGCGCTCAGCGTCCTCGGCATCCTCATCACCGTCCTGGGCCTCTTCGCGGCCGGGAGCGTGACGGTCGCTGCAGTGGGCCTGCTCGCGCTCTTCGGCGCCGGCGTGCTGGAAATCGCGGGACGGCGGCGCTCCTGACCCTGCGGACGCGGCATCAGCCATGGCAGACCGCGATCAC
>JARLHH010000352.1 GCA_031292335.1 Candidatus Limnocylindrales bacterium
GCGGGGCCGCGCCGGGGGCGGCGACCGGCGACCTTGTCGGCATCCTCGTCCCGCACGCGGGCCTCGCCTACAGCGGGCTCGTGGCGGCCGCCGGCTGGCGGCTCGTTCCCGACGGCGCCACGGTCGTGATCCTGGGCACGAACCACACGGCGTCCTGGCTCGACGGAGTCGGGGCATGGGAGACCGGGCGCTGGCGGACGCCGCTGGGCGAGGTTGCCATCGACACCGCGCTGGCGGCGGAGATCGGTGCGCTGGGGCCGCCGTTCGGGACGGACCGTGCGGCCCACCTCGGCGAGCACTCGATCGAGGTTCAGCTCCCGCTCCTCCTGTCCGTGGCTCCGGCCGCGCGGATCGTGCCGCTTGCCGTGGGCGCCGGGACCGGCGCCGGCTCGGTCACGGCGGGGCAGCGACTGGGAGCGCTGCTCGCCCGTCGGCGGGCCGGCGGGGCGCGAATCGTGCTCGCCATCAGCTCCGACATGGCGCACTACCCGCCAGCCGACGCGTGCGCCCGCGTCACCGCGGCGCTCCTGCCCGCCATCCTGGGGCTGCTCCCCGAGGACCTCGCGCGAGAGGAGGCGGCTCTCGGGCGCGGCCCCGGGTCGGGTCCCGGGATGGCGTGCGGAATGTGCGGCATCGAGCCGGCCGTGCTGGGCCTGGCGGCGCTGCGCGCGATGGGTGCCACGCATGGCGTTGCCCTCGCGTCCGGGACGTCCGCCGACGCAGGCGCCGATCCGCGGCGTGCCGTGGGATATCTCAGCGTGGCGTTCGGCGGCTGACCGGAAGGGAACCCGCGTGCGAGGGGCGTCACTTGACAGGCGCGGATCGCGTGTTCATCGTCCGGGCATGGTCAGCACACGCGGAATCTTGACTGCCCCGCCCGACGCTCCCGTCAGGCATCCAGCGACGCCCCGGATGGGCGCCGTCGTCGGCCGGTCCGTGCCCCGTCGCGACGGACCGGCCAAGGTGACCGGGGCGGCACGTTATGCCGACGACCTCAGCGTCGAGGGAGCGTGGTTCGGCCTGACCGTCCGGTCCACCGAGCCCCACGCGCGCCTGCTCGGGATCGACCGCGACCCGACGTTCGACTGGTCGCGGGTGGTGGTGGTCACGGCGGCCGACATCCCCGGCGAGAACGTGATCGGCGTCGAGCACGACGACCAGCCCGCGCTCGCGGTGGACGAGATCCGCCACCACTCGGAGCCGGTCGCGCTCGTGGCGGCCGCCGATCCGGCCACCGCGCGTGCTGCCCGGGCGGCGATCTCCCTGCGGACCGAGCCGCTGCCGGCGGTCCTCGACATGCTCGCGTCCGAGAAGGCCTGCGCCCGCTACGAGATCTCCAAGGGCGACCTGGAGGCTGGCTTCGCCGAGGCCGACCTGATCGTCGAAGGAACCTACCGCGTCGGTCCCCAGGAGCACATCTACATCGAGCCGCAGGCGATGATCGCGGCTCCGGCAGCGGACGGCGGGATCACGGTCACCGGCTCGCTCCAGTGCCCCTACTTCGTCCACGCGGCACTCGGGCGCGCGCTCGGCCTGCCGATCGAGAAGGTCCGGGTCGTCCAGTCGGAGACCGGCGGCGCCTTCGGCGGCAAGGAAGAGTACCCGTCCATGCTGGCCGTTCACGCGGCGCTCCTCGCGCGGGCTGCGGGCCGGCCGGTCCGGATGGTCTACGACCGGCACGAGGACATCGCGGCGACGACGAAGCGCCACGCGGCCGTGGTCCACCATCGAACCGGCGTGGCGGCGGATGGCCGGCTGGTGGCCCAGGACATCGACATCGTCATGGACGCGGGCGCCTACACGACGCTCTCGCCGGTGGTCCTGTCGAGGGGCGTGCTCCATGCCACCGGGCCCTACCGCTGCCCGAACGTGCGGGCCCGGGCCCGGGCCGCCATCACCAACACGGTCCCGGCGGGGGCGTTCCGCGGCTTCGGGGCGCCCCAGACCGAGTTCGCCGCGGAGGTCCACATCTCGCGAATCGCGGAGGTCCTCGGGCTCTCGCCCGCCGAGCTGCGCCGGCGCCTCGCCTACCGGGAGGGAGACGTCACCGCGACGGGCCAGGTCCTCAAGCACAGCGTTGCCGCGATCGACGTGCTCGAGCGGGCGGAGGAAGCGTCGGGGTTCGAGCAGGAACGGGCGCGGACGCGACGGGGATCGCGGGACGGCGGCCGGACCGCGCCGGGAGTCGGGCTGGCGCTCGGCTTCCACGGGGCGGCGTTCACGGGCAGCGGGGAGAAGATCCTGGCCAGCGTGGCGGGCATCGAGCTTACGGCCGACGGGCGGATCCGGATCCTCACCGCCCAGACGGAGATGGGCCAGGGCGCGGCGACCGTGCTCCCCCAGGTCGCGGGCGACGGGCTGGGCGTCACAGCCGACGAGGTCGAGCCGGCGCCGGTCGACACGGCGCTGGTCCCGAACAGCGGGCCGACGGTCGCGTCGCGCACGACGATGGTGGTCGGCGGCCTGATCGCGGATGCGGCCGCCAAGCTCCGCGCGCAGGTGGAGGCGCGCACGGGGCGCCCGTTCGCGGAGAGCTGGCGCGACGACCTCGCCGCGAACGGTCCGACCCGGGTGGACGTCCGGTTCGAAGGCTTCCCGGGGATCGAGTGGGACCAGGAGCACTACCGGGGCGACGCGTATCCCGGCTTCAGTTGGGCGGCCGCGGTGGCGTTCGTCGAGGTGGACCTCGACACCGGCCAGGTCGCCGTCCGGCGCGTCGTGGCGGTGGACGAGGCCGGTCGCCTCGTGAACCCGTTGCTCGCGGCCGGCCAGGTGGAGGGCGGGACGCTCCAGGCGGTCGGCTGGGCCACGATCGAGGAGATGCAGCTCGTGAACGGTCGCTTCCGCAACGATCGACTGGCCACCTACCTGATCCCGACGGCGCTCGACGCCCCGGCGATCGAGGCCCATCTCCTCGAGTCGCCTTTCCCCGACTCCCCGCACGGCGCGAAGGGGCTCGGCGAGCTGCCGATGGACGTCGGCGCGCCGGCCGTCATCGACGCCATTCACGACGCGATCGGTGTCTGGATCACGGAGCTGCCGGCAACGCCGGCCCGGGTGCTCGCGGCGCTCCGCGACCTCGCGGAGGAACGCACGCGCGGCGACGCGGCAGGGAGCGTCTCGTGACCGCCCCGGTCCCGGCGGGCCCGGCGCGGACGGCGGACCCCGTTCAGCGGTTCACGGTCAACGGGCAGGCCGTCGAGGTCGCGGTCGCGGGCGGGCGCCGCCTGCTGGACGTCCTGCGCCTGGACCTTGGCCTGACCGGTGCCAAGGAAGGCTGCGGCGAGGGCGAGTGCGGGGCGTGCTCGGTTCTCATCGACGGCGAGGTCGTCGACAGCTGCCTCGTCCCGGTCTGCCAGGTCGAGGGCAGGGACGTCCGCACGGTGGAGGGACTGGCGTCGAACGGACAGCTCGATCCGCTCCAGGCGGCCTTCCTGGCGACCGGCGGCGTCCAATGCGGGATCTGCACGCCCGGGATGCTCATGGCGGGTCGCGCCTTCCTGGATTCCGCGCCCGGACCGGCCCCCACGGACACCGCGATCCGCGAGGCGATCGCCGGCAACCTGTGCCGCTGCACCGGGTACGGCAAGATCGTGGAGGCGATCCGGCTGGCAGCCGCGAAACGGGTTCCGGCGATGGCCGTCCCGGAATCGGGGCTGGCCACGGCGCAGGAGCTCGACCGGGCGCGCATCGACCTCGACGATCCGGCCAGCGTGCGGCCGGAAACGCTTCGCGAGGCGCTGGCCCTGCTCGCCGGTGGCGCGTGGCGCCCGATCTCGGGCGGCACGGACGCGATGGTGGAACGCGCGGCGGGCATCCCCGACGGACGCGGCTACCTGGACCTGGGCGCGCTCGACGAGCTGCGCGGGATCCGGGTCGAGGACGGCGCGCTCGTCCTGGGCGCGGCCACGACCTACGACGACCTGCGCCGCAGCGCGCTGGTCGCCGCCCACGTCCCGGTGCTCGCCGAGATGGCCCGGCAGGTCGGGGCGGTCCAGATCCAGAACCGTGGCACGCTCGGCGGCAACCTCGCCACCGCGTCGCCGGCGGGCGACAGCCTGCCGGTCCTGCTCGCGCTCGACGCCGAGATCGTGGTCGGCAGCACCCGCGGCGAGCGCACCATCGCGGCCGCGGCCTTCTTCCCGGCCTACCGGCGGACCGCCCTCGCCCCCGACGAGCTGATCCTGCGAATCCGGGTCCCGATCCGCCCCGACCGCGTGGTGGTCTTCCGCAAGGTCGGCACGCGCCAGGCCCAGTCGATCAGCGTGGTCGTGCTCGCGGTCGCCTGGCGCAGGGAGGACGGGGCGTGGCACGACGTCCGGGTCGCGCTCGGCTCCGTCGCGCCGACGCCGATCCGGGCCCGGGCCACGGAGGCGGCCCTGGAGGGCGCGCCACCGTCGGAGGAGGTGGCTGCGGTCGCCGCCGCGACGCTGAGC
>JARLHH010000353.1 GCA_031292335.1 Candidatus Limnocylindrales bacterium
CTTCCCCTGCTGCGCGCCCGCCTCGCCTCGCTGCCCGGCCAGCCGCCGGCCCAGGCGCGCCTGGTCTGCCTCGACACGGAGACCACCGGCCTCGGGACGGCCGCGGGGACGCTCGCGTTCCTCGTCGGCCTCGGCTGGTGGGAGGGTGACCGGTTTCGGCAGCTCCAGCTGCTCTGCCCGGACCACGCGGACGAGGCAGCCCTCCTCGCGGCGGTGGAGGCGGCGATCCCGCCCGACGCATGGCTCGTGACGTACAACGGCCGGAGCTTCGACTGGCCGCTGCTCGTCACCCGCTACCGGATGCTGCGCCGCGCGGCTCCCACCCACGCCGGGATGCTGGACCTGCTCCCCCATGTCCGCCGCCTCTTCCGGCACCGCCTGGGCGACGCGCGACTCGCCACCGTCGAGCGGCATCTGCTGGGCGTCCGGCGAGACGGCGACGTCGCCGGCGCCGAGATCCCGGACCGGTATCTCGCCTTCATCCGCGGCGGCAGCGCCGCGCCCCTGGCGCCGGTCGTCGCGCACAACGCCGAGGACGTGCGGTCGCTGGGCCGGCTGCTCGTTCACCTCGACCGCGAGTACGCCGATCCGGCCCGGCGGCGGCTGGCGCCCGCCGGCGACCTCGTGGCCCTGGCCCGCGGCTACACGCGGGAACGGCGCCACGAACCCGCGCTTGCCTGCCTGGAGGAGGCCGAAGCGGGCTGGCACGCGCCGGCGCCGCGTCCCGGCGCCTGGGCTCCGGGCCTCGCAGCCGCCGGCCCACCCGTCTCCCGCGAACGGATACGCGCCGAGCGGGCCCGCACCCTCCGACGCCTCGGCCGCCCCGGAGAGGCTGCCGCCGCCTGGCAGGCGATCGCGGTCGCGGGCGGGCCCGGTTCCGCCCACGCCTGGGTCGAGGTCGCCAAGCTGCGCGAGCACGGGCTCGACGATGATCACGGGGCGCTCGTCGCAACCGCAGCGGCAGAGGCCGCTGCGGAGCGCTCGCGGCTCCTGGGGCGGTCCGACGCGTCGCTTCGGGACGCCCTCGCGCAGCGACGGCGCCGGCTCGCCACTCGGCTCGGCCGGGCCGGGGACGGCCTGCCCGCGGCCGACGTCCCGGCCTCTCCCCGGTGATACGCTCGGGGCACCTCCCCCGCACCCTGGAGCCCGCATGCCTGCCTTCGACGTCGCCGCGATCCGCGCCCAGTTCCCGGCACTCCGCCGGCAGCAGGACGGCCGGCCGGTCGTCTTCCTCGACGGGCCGGGCGGCACGCAGGTCCCCGACCGGGTGATCGACGCCGTGGCCGGCTACTACCGGACCATGAACGCGAACAGCGGCGGCTCCTTCGTCACGAGCCGGGCCAGCGACAGCATGGCGGAATCCGCCCACGCGGCGGTCGCCGCATTCCTCGGCGCCGGCGACCCGAGCGAGGTCAAGTTCGGCTACAACATGACCACGCTGACGTTCCACGTCAGCCGGGCCATCGCCGCCACCTTCGCCGCCGGGGACGAGATCGTGGTCACCACTCTCGACCACGAGGCGAACGTCTCGCCGTGGCGCGCGATCGCCGCGGACCGCGGCCTCGTGGTTCGCACGGTCGACATCCACCCGGAAGACGGCACCCTGGACCTGGACTCGCTCCAGGCCGCCCTCGGGGATCGGACCCGGCTGGTCGCGTTCGGGTACGCGTCGAATGCCCTGGGCACGATCAACCCGGTGGCCGAGATCGTCCGCCGAGCCCACGCGGCCGGGGCGCTGAGCTACGTGGACGCCGTGCACTTCGCCCCGCACGGCTCGATCGACGTGCGCGCCATCGACACCGACTTTTTGGTCTGCTCGGTGTACAAGTGGTTCGGGCCGCACCTCGGGGCGCTCTACGGGAAGGCTGCCGTGCTGGACCGCCTGCCCGCCTACAAGGTCCGCCCGGCCCACGATCGCTTCGAGACCGGCACGCCCTCGTTCGAGGCGTACGCCGGCACGCTCGCGGCGGTCGACTATCTCCGGGAGCTCGGCCGGATGTACGGCGACGCCGACGACGATCCCGGCTCCGGCGTGGCGCGGGGCGAGCTCGTGGCCGCGATGCGCGCGATCGCGGCCTGCGAGCGTCCCCTCGCCGGCAGGATGCTGGCCGGCCTCCGCGACATCCCGGGCCTGCGCGTGTGGGGGATCGCCGATCCGACCCGGCTCGGCGAGCGCACGCCGACATTCGCGGTCACGCTCGCCGGGGTCACGCCGGCGGAGGCCGCCGCGGAGCTCGGCCGGGCGGGCATCTTCGCCTGGGACGGCGACTTCTATGCGCGCGGTGTCATCGAGCGGCTCGGCCTGGCCGAGCGCGGCGGGGTCCTGCGGATGGGCCTCGCCCACTATTCCACCGCCGACGAGGTGGATCGGACGCTGGAGACCCTGGCCCGCATCGCCGCGGCGGCGCACGACGGGCCGCGCCCGCTCGCCCGCTAGAATCGGGCCCCAAACGCAGGCAAAGGAGTTGCGGTGTACTTCTACGAGCTCCACGAAGGCGACGACGAGCTCTTCTCCGACGTCCTCCTCGCCCGCGAGGAGGAGATGCCGGCCGATGACTTCTTCGAGCTCGTCCAGGGGGTCCGCCGGCAGATCCAGGGCCACCACGAAGAGGACACCCTCATCGAGGCCATCGCGGTCGAGCTCGAGCGCAACTACGCCTTCCTCTTCGTCTCCGACGAGCGGATCACGGCGGCCGTCAACGTGTCGCCGGACGAGGACGACAACTTCCTGATCGCGTCGGAGGACGAGTTCAGCGTCCTGGGCCTGGCGAACGCCGACTACCGGGGTGCCTTCGCCGACTACGTCGACGAGGACGGCGGCTCCGCGAACGATTGACCCGCCGCACCGGCGAGCCGGCGCCGGACGGCCACCAGGTCCGGCACCGGGGCCAGCCCGGGTCCTTCCACGGTGAACGACGCGGCGGCGGCCGCAAAGGCGACGTGCGGGACGGGCCAGGCATCCAACACGGCACCCGCCACGCCGCGGGAGCGCGTGGCCGGCCCGGCGGCGTGGAGCAGGCTGGCCACGAGCGCCGCCAGGAACGTGTCGCCGGCGCCCGTCGCATCCACCTCGCCCACGGAGCCGCACGCCGGGTAGCGCCCGATCGCGCCCAGGCCGCCGGCGGTCGCCCGGCCATAGGTTCCGCCGCCGGCGCCGGCGGTGACGACGAGCCACGCGCCGGGTTTCAGGAACGGCGCCAGGTCGTCCGGCCGGGTGCCGGGCGCGACATCATGCTCGCTGAGCGCGACCAGGTCCGCCCGGACCACCAGGCGGCCGGGTGCCGGGCGCCGGCGCCTCACGGACGCCCCCGCCCGCAGCGTGCGCAGCAGCCCCTGCCAGCCGAGCGCCACGAACGCATCCCCGCCGATTGCCTCCGACCAGGCGTCGGGAAGCTCCGCCGCGATCGGCGCCATGATCCAGGCCGCCGCGTCCGCCCAGCCGGGCGGCAGGTCGACCGGCGCCAGTGGGGAGCCCGGGTCAAGGCAGGCCTGGCTGCGTCGCCCTCCGGCCTCGACGTTCCGGAAGACCGGCCCGTGCGTGAGCGGGACGCGGAGCAGCGCGACGCCGGCCCCCGCGAGGAGACCCAGCTCGTCCGCATCCCGGGCGTGGGGATCGAGCCCGATCACGGCAGCGGTCCGGACCCCCAGCCGTGCGCTCGCAAGGGCCGCGTAGCTCACCCCGCCGCCCAGCCGCCAGCCCCGCGGGTCGTCCGCGACCAGATCCCGGCTCGCCGAGCCGACGACCACCACCTCCGGCGCGGAATGTCCTGCCGCCGGCCCGGGGTGGCCGACGGCCGGTCCGGGGGTCACTTCGAGAACAGGACCTCGAGGACGTCGCCGTCGCGGACCCGGTAGGTCTTGCCCTCGGATCGAAGCTTGCCGTGCCGGCGCGCCTCCGCCATGGTCGCCAGCGCGAGCAGGTCCTCGTACTGCACGGTCTCGGCCCGGATGAACCCGCGTGCGAGGTCGGTGTGGATGGCCGCGGCGGCGTCGACGGCCGTGGAGCCATCCGGGATCGGCCAGGCGCGAACCTCGTCCGGGCCGGCCGTCAGGAACGAGATGAGCCCGAGCAGCCGGTACGAGAGCCCGATCACGCGGTCGAGCGACGATTCGGTGATGCCGAGCTCCGCGCCGAAGACGGCGGCCTCCTCGGGGTCGAGCTGGCCCAGCTCCATCTCGATCCTGGCGGAAAGCGAGTCGATGAGCGCGTGACGGTGCGGGTAGCGCGCTGCCAGGTCGGCGACCCGGCCCGGCGCGGCTGCCAGGTCACGCTCGCCCACGTTGAGCAGGACAAGGACCGGCTTCTGGGTCAGGAAGCGGAACCCGCGCAGGCGCTTCTCGTCGTCCGGGTCGAGCGTCTCGTCGCGGATCGGGTGGCCGTCGACGAGCCGCGCGCGCAGCTGGTCCAGGAGCACCGCCTCGCGCTCGTTCGCCTCGCGCTCCGCGGGCGATCCGTGCCGGCCCGCGCCGCGCAGCCGCTCGAGCCGGCGGTCGACGACCGCCAGGTCGGCGAGCACGAACTCCAGGTCCAGCTGCTCCAGGTCCCGCCACGGGTCGACCGAGCCGGCCGGATGCGGCAGCGCGGGGTCGTCCCAGCCGCGGACGACGTGGAGCAGCGCGTCCGCGTCGCGCAGGCGGGCGAGGTGCTCCGCCGGCAGCTCCTCGGTGCCGATTCGCCCCTCGGTCGAGGCGGGCGGTGCCGGAAGGTCGACGTACGTCACGTCCGCGTGGACGATCTTCCGGGGGTGGAAGATCTCGGCCAGCCGGTCCAGCCGCGGATCCGGCACCTTGACCACGCCGACGTGGAGCTCCATCCCGCCGAAGCCACCGGTCTGGACGTTGCCCCGGGTCAGCGTGTTGAAGACGGTGGTCTTGCCCGACCCGGCGAGCCCGACGATCGCGATCTGCATGGCGTCAGTATCCGGCCGCGGGGTCCACCCGATTGTGGAGCGGCTCCCCGGCAACGTAGCGCCGCAGGTTGGCGGCGAAGAGCTCGACGCTCCGGTCCAGGACACGCCCGCTGGACCAGGACGTGTGCGGGGTGATGATGACGTTGGGCAGGTCGTAGAACGGCGAAGCCGGCGGCAGCGGCTCGTCGCGGAACGCGTCCAGCACCGCGCCGCCCAGCTGGCCTTCACCGAGCGCGCGGAGCAGCGCCCGCTCCACCACCAGGCGGCCGCGCGCCACGTTGATCAGCCACGCCGTTCGCTTCATGAGCGCGAGGGCCCGGTCGTCCACGAGGTCCTCGGTCTCCACGGTGAGGGGCAGGGCCAGGATGACGAAGTCGGACGCAGCCAGGAGGTCGCCGAAGGCGTCCGGCCCGCGGAGCTCGACGCCGGGGGGAAGCGGCGGCTCGCCGGGCCGCGGCGTGGGGTCGCGGCGCATCGCGATGATCCGCGGCTCGAACGGGGCGGCAAGCTCCGCCACGGCCCGCCCGATGCTCCCGAACCCGACGATGCCGAGCGTGACGTCGCGGAGCTCGCGACCCTCCAGGGGCTGCCAGGTCCGTTCCGCCTGGAGCTCCAGCAGCTGCGGCAGGCGGCGGCTCACGGCCAGCACCATCATCAGCACGTATTCGGCGATCGGCCGGCTGAAGACGCCCCGCGCGTTGGTGATCCACAGTCCCCGCGCGCGCGCCGCCGGGGTGAGGAGGCGCTCCACCCCGGCCGCCGCCGAGTGGACCCAGCGCAGCGACGGCGCGCGCGCCAGCAGGCGCTCGTACGCGTCGGCGGCCAGGAACCCGTGGAGCAGCACCTCGACGTCGTCGACCGGCCCGTCCGCGAGCCCTTCGCGGGAGAGCGTGACCAGCCGCGCCCCCGGAGCGGCCGCGGCGATCCTCGCGACGTCCTCGGGCCGGTAGCGCGCCGACAGGATCGGCGAGAGCGCGATCGCGCGCGGCGCTC
>JARLHH010000061.1 GCA_031292335.1 Candidatus Limnocylindrales bacterium
GCGATGCCGGACGTGGCGTTCGGGACGAACGCGAGGTCGTCCGGGCCGGCGCCCACGAAGGCGCCCACGGCCGTCCGCGCCGCCGCCAGCCGGTCCTCCAGCCCGCGGGACAGGAAGGCCACCGGGTTCGACTCCATGGCCGCGCGGAGGTCCTGCTGCGCGGCCAGGACACCGCGCGGGCAGGCACCGAACGACCCGTGGTTCAGGAAGACGAGGTCCGGGTCCAGGGCCCAGCGCCCGGCCAGCGGGGCACGCGGTGGCCGCGCCGGCCGCGGCGTGGCGACCGACTGCCGCGGTGTCACGGTCAGCTCCGGCTTCCCGTCCGGCCTTCCGGCCGATGGTTCCCGCGCGCCGCTCATGCCGCGGCCGGCGTCCCCGGGCGCGGGACGCGTGCGCGACGGAGGTTCGGCACCAGCGCGAAGATCCCGCTCGCCGCGAGGAGGAGGGCGCCCATGATCGCCAGGGTGGCGCCCCCATTCGTCAGGTCGATGAGCGCGCCGCCGGCGAACGACCCGATCGGCATCAGGCCCACGGAGATCGTGCGCGCCGTGCTCCCGATCCGGCCGAGCATGGCGTCCGGCGAGAGCGCCGTCCGGAGCGTGATGTACCCGATCAGGACCACCGCCTGCGTCATCCCGGCCAGGAGGGCGCCCACGACCAGCACGGCGACGGGCGCGTTGGCCGTGAAGGCCACCAGGATGAGTCCGGTCACCACGGTGCCGATCAGCATCGCCCGGCCGACGGCCACGGGGGCCCGGCGTCCGGCCGCCAGCGAGCCGAGGAGCGACCCGACGCCGAAGGCCGACAGGATGATGCCGAGCACGTCGGCGGGCAGGCCCCGGTCGCGCGTCACGTAGTACGTGAGCGCGGTGGCCAGCGCCGCGGTGACGACCTGGGAGCTGGCCCAGAAGAGGACCACCGCGCGCAGCGTGGCGTGACCCGCGACGTACCGGACGCCCTCGCGAATGTCCGAGAGGAGGTGTAGCCGCTCCGCGCGCGGGGCCGGGCGCAGGGGACGGCGGACCAGGAGGAGCGCGGCGGAGGAGACCACGAACGTGACCGCGTCGATCGCGATCGCGGAGGCCGGCCCGAACACCGCCGAGAGGACGCCGGCGAGCGCCGGGCCGGCGATCCAGCCCACGTTGAAGAACGTCTCGAAGATCGCGTTGGCCCGCGCGATCTGGGGCCGGCCAACCAGGCCGGGCACGGCGGCCGTGTACGCCGCCAGCCAGAGCACGCGCAGCACGTTCAGGGGGAACGTGATGAGCAGGATCACCGCCATCGTCGGACCGCCGAGCCAGTACGTGAGCGGGACTGCGACGGTGATCACGGCGCGCCCCAGGTCCGCCACGAACATCATCCGGCGGCGGTCCCAGCGATCGGCGTACGCTCCGGCCGGAAGCCCGACCAGGAGGTCCGGGAGCGTCGAGAGCGCCCCCACGATCCCCATCGCGAAGCCCGAGCCCGTGAGCGCCAGCACGAGCAGCGGGAGCGCCGTGTTCGTGATGGCGTCGCCGAACGAGCTGACCCCCTGCCCCACCAGGACCACCTTGAAGTCCCGGTTGCGAGCCAGCGGCTCGAGGGCAGCATGGGCCGTGTCGGGATCGGCCGTCATGAGTGTCGTCGGCATGGGCCGCGCGATCGTACGACCTCCGGACCGGGACCGGGTGCCTGCGCCGCGCCGACCGCGCTCCACGTGCGCCGAGCGCCCGGCCGCGGAACGCGCGATCCTGCGCGGGATGAACGAGCGTGGAGGAACCCGCCGCGACCCCGCCCGCGAGCCCGTTGGCGCCCTCGGCCGCGACCCCGGCCCCCCAGGGCGCCGTGGCCGCCCCGGGCCCCCCGTCCTGCCCGGTGACGACCCGGCGTCGCTCGCGATCGCCCCGGACCCGCGCAACCAAAAA
>JARLHH010000354.1 GCA_031292335.1 Candidatus Limnocylindrales bacterium
CCTGGCCGCGCAGCAGGACCTCCGCGCGGCCATGGAGTCGAACCCGGTGGCCTTCCTGTCCCGCGGGCTGGAGGACCGGCTGGCGGCGGCGCGGACGGCCTTGGGCGCCTTCGTGGGCGCCGGCCCGGACGACCTCGCGTTCGTCCCGAACGCCACGTCCGGCATCGCAACCGTGCTCGGCTCGCTGCGCCTTGGCCCCGGCGACGAGCTGCTCGCCACCGACCACGAGTACAACGCGGCGCTCAACGCGCTGCGCGTGGCCGCGCTCGAGAGCGGCGCCCGGGTCGTGATGGCGCACATCCCGCTGCCCGTCGCGGGCCCGGACGCCGTCGTGGAGCGCGTGCTCGCGGCGGTGACGGCGCGAACGCGCCTGGCGCTGCTCAGCCACGTGACCAGCCCCACGGCGCTCGTCTTCCCGGTCGAGCGCCTCGTGCCGCTGCTGGAGGCGCGGGGTGTCGCCGTGCTCGTCGACGGTGCCCATGCCCCCGGGATGATCCCGCTCCGGGTCGAGGAGCTTGGTGCCAGCTGGTATGTCGGGAATCTCCACAAGTGGTGCTGCGCTCCGAAGGGCGCGGCGTTCCTCCACGTCCGGCGGGACCTCCAGGCCGGGACCCGGCCGCTCGCGGTGAGCCACGCGGCCAACGATCCGCGGCCCACGCCCTCGCCGTTCCGGCGCGCCTTCGACTGGACCGGGACCCTGGACCCGACGCCGTACCTCGCGACCCCGGCGGCGCTGGCCGAGGTCGGCGGCATGCTCGAGGGTGGCTGGCCCGCCGTGATGGCCCGCAACGCCGCGCAAGCTCGAGCCGCCCGAGAGATCCTGATCGGCGCGATCGGCGGGACGCCGATCGCGCCCGGGGAGATGCTGGGTGCGATGGCTGCCGTGGAGCTTCCGCGCGGGTTCGGGCCGCCACCAAGATCGGCGGTCGAGGAGGACCCGCTCCAGGCATGGCTGCGGGCCGCCGCGGGAATCGAGGTCCCGCTCGTGGCGTGGCCCCGCGACCCCGGCCGCCGCGAGCGACGCCACCGCCTCGTGCGTATCTCGGCCCACCTCCACAACGACGACGGGGACTACGTGGCGCTGGCGAACGCGCTCCGGGAGGCCCGGGTACGCTTCGGGGCATGAAGGTCGGGCTGCTTCTCCCGCTCAGCGACGACGACGGCTCGGGAACGCCGGCGTGGCCGACGATTCGCGACCTGGCCCTCAAGGCGGAGGCCGGCGGGATCGATTCGCTCTGGGTCTACGACCACTTCTTCTTCGGGGCGGGCGAGGAGGCGACCGGAATCCACGAGGCCTGGACGGCCCTGACCGCCCTCGCCGTCGCGACGGAGCGCGTCGAGATCGGCACGATCGTGCTCGCGACCAGCTTCCGCAACCCGGCGCTGCTGGCGAAGATGGCGACCACGCTCGACGCGATCTCGAACGGCCGCCTGATCCTGGGCCTCGGGTGTGGCTGGCACGAGCCGGAGTACACGGCCTTCGGCTACCCGTTCGACCACCGCGTGTCGCGCTTTGCGGAGGCGCTCCGGATCATCGGGCCGCTGCTCCGCGAGGGTCAGGTCACGTATGACGGCACGTATTACCAGGCGGTCGATTGCCGGATCCTGCCCCGCGGTCCACGGCCGGCCGGCCCGCCGATCATGGTCGCCGCGCGCGGGGAGCGGATGCTGGGCCTGACCGCCGAGCACGCGGACCTCTGGAACACGGCCTGGTTCGGAATGCCGGACGAGCGGCTCGCCGGGCGCATCGGCGCCATGCGCGCCGCGCTCGCGGCCGCCGGCCGCAAGCCGTCCACGCTGGGCATCACGGTGGGCGTCACGGTCACGGAGGCGGACGAGGCATGGGGACGGCCCGGCGCGCCCGCTGCCCTTCGCGCCGAGCCGGGGGCGATCGCGGCCGCTCTGGACGCGTACGCGGCCCTTGGGGTTGCCCACGTCCAGCTCGATGTCCAGCCCGCCACGCGGGGCACGTTCGCCGCCGTCCTGGACGCCCTGGCCCGGCACCGGGCCGGCCGCTGACGCACCGCGAGCCGGGAGCAGCCGGGCCCCGCAGGCCGGCGCCCTGCCCGCCGCGGTCGCTCCGCGGCGCGTTCGACCCGCTCCTGTACCGTTCCACCACGTGGACGC
>JARLHH010000006.1 GCA_031292335.1 Candidatus Limnocylindrales bacterium
GCCTGCGGCCCGCACGGCCGGCCGGGACCAGCACGATCGTACCTGCCGATGCTGCCGCGAACAGGAACGGGAAGGCCGGGTTGAGCCACCGGCCGGCCTGCGCCGGCGCGCCCGGCACGACGACGGCGATCGCGAGCACCGCGAGCGCGCCGACGAACACCAGGCCTGCCGTTGCTGCCCGCGGCGAGATCCGCGACCAGCCGTCGCGTTCGACGACGCGGGCCGTCCAGATCGCGCCGGCCGCCCCGGCGGCGAAGGCGACGATCCCCCAAGCCGGTGCCACGGCGAGCCCGAGCATCACCGCCGCCTGGGGAAGCACGGCGATCGCCGTCGCCACGAGTGCCGGCATGGCGTGTCGCGCGTGACGGGCCGGGTCGGCCGCGACGAGCAGGACGATGCTGCCCACGCTCAACGCTCCCACCAGGGGATGGACAAGGGTGGCACTCGTCAGAGCGGCCGCCAGCAGCCAGTCCGGCCCGGCGCGGGCGGGACGGCCGCGGTTGCCCGGCCGCCCGGGGGCCGCCAGCAGGGCGAACGCAAGCGCGGCCAACGGCAGGGCTACGACGCTGTCGCGCGCGTCGGGGAGCCGGACGAAGCTGAACGACAGGCAGAAGGCGAGGAGCGCCCAGAAGCCGGCCTCGCGGCCGAACAAGGCCGACGCCAGTCGGCGCGCGGCGACCGCCGAGAGGATCGCGAGCGAGCCCACCGATGCCGACATGACAAGCGCGGCGGGGAGCCCGGTCAGGGTCGAGAGCGTGCCCATCAGCGCCGTGTACCCGAGGAAGAGGCGTGAGGGACCGTAGAGGGGCGATGGGTACGTCGCCAGCGACGCGATCTGGCCGAACACGCGGAGATGCTCGGCGGGTGCCACGTGGTTCGGAAGCTCGTCCACGTAGGGGACGACGGGCGAGGCGAGCGAGAGAAGGAGCGGCGCCGACCAGGCCAGGCCGATCACCAGCCAGCGGGCGGGGCGGACCCGGCCCAGCCGGAACGGCTGCGCCACGAGCGGGCGGACGCCCAGCCCCGCCACGACCAGCGCCGCGAGAGCGACGGCCAGCACCTGCTGGCGGAACAGGCCGGCCCCGCCGAGGCCGAACAGGAGCAGCGCGTCGAGGAGGACGGCACCCGCGAAGCCGCCCAGCAGGAGATCCGACCACGTCGCGAACGGCGCCTGCCGAGCAAGGCGAAGCAGCACCGCGCCCGCGGTGAGGTCGAGGAGCATCGCGATCGCGGCGAGGATCGCAGCCGGCAGCGTCGTCGGCAGCTGGCTGGCCAGGCCGGCGAGGGCGCCCCCGGCCGAGAAGCCCTCGCCGGGATCGGCCTGCCGTATCGCCACCCCGACGACGAGCGCGACCGCAGCCAGCAGAAGAAGGGCCGTCTCGGCTCGTCGCCACCCGTGGGCCCGGGCGGTGACATCGCGGGCGCGGCCGGGCCGGTCGATCTTCACCGGCCGCGTCGTCGCACGTCGAGCGGTCGGTCCCGTCAGCCGGCGGCGCGAACGACGTGGCCGAGCCAGTCGATCATCGCCGCCTCGTGCATCTCGCCGCCGCCCTCGTGGTCGTTGAACGGGTACTCCCGGATCTCCTTCGGGCCGCCATACCAGTTGTAGGCCGCGTAGACGGTCGACGGCGGGCAGACGGTGTCCATCAACGCGACGCCGAACAGGGCGGGCGCCGTCGCGGCCCGTCCCAGGATCGCGGCGTCCACGTACGAGAGCGTCCGCTCCACGTGGGCGACGTGATCGCGGTGGACCTTGAGGTAGGCGGCGATCTGGACATAGGGCTGGGTGTCGACCAGGCGGATCGCCCGCGGGAAGTCGCTCAGGAACGGGACGTCCGGCATCGCGGCGAGCAGGTCGGGCACGAGGCCCGCGACGGCGATCGTGAGCCCGCCGCCCTGGCTCCCGCCCATGACCGCGACACGCCCCGGATCGACGGCCGGGTGGGCGCGGACGGCCTCGACCGCGCGCACCGCGTCGGTGATGAGGCGCCGGTAGTAGTAGCGCTCCGGCGCCAGGATGCCGTCGGTCATGACGCCGTCGGCCTGGGGGTCTCCGCTCCGATGCCCGTCAGGGGTCCCGCCCGGGCTCCAGCCGGCCCCCTGTCCCCGGGTGTCCATGACCAGGTGGGCGTACCCGGCCGCCGGCCACAGGAGGTCCTGGTGTGCGAGGCCCCGGCCCCCTCCGTACCCCACGAACTGGACGACCGCCGGGAGGGGCCGCCTGGCGCCGGCCGGCAGCCGCAGCCATGCACGGATGGGATCCCCGCCGAAGCCCGCGAACGTGACGTCGAACGTGTCGATGAGCGCGAGGCCGGTGGCGACGGGCGTGAAGGTCGCCGCGAGATCGTGGCGCCGCGCGTCTGCGAGCGTCGCCGCCCAGAAGGCGGCGAGATCCGGGGGAGGTTCGAGCGCGGGCCGGTAGGCCCGGAGCTCATCGAGGGGGAGGTCGATGTAGGGCATGCGGGCGGACCTCGGTCAGGTGCGGTGACAGATGGCCACTGATGACCTGTATTCATACAGGCTCGCCCACGGTGACGCTCGGCCGAATCGAGGAACGGCCGACGCGACTCGTCGCGCCGACGTCGGGCCGGCACCGCGCCGCCATGGGCCGTTGGGCTGGCCGGCCACCATCGGCCGTCGGCTCCGTCAGCCGATGGGCGCAGCGGCGAGAGGCAGCCCCAGGCCGCGCAGGTCCGCCCGGAGGCGCGGCGCGCCCGTGAACCGGATCGCCCGGAACCCGAGATCCGCGCCAACCAGCACGTTCGGCTCGGCGTCGTCGATGAACACCGTCGTCGAGGGTGTCAGGCGGTACCGCTCGACGAGGGCGCGGTAGATCGCCGGGTCGGGCTTACAGGCCCCGACGTCGCCGGAGATGACGATGCCCTCGAACCACTCGAGGAACGGGAAGCGAGGACGGGTGAGCGCGAACTTCGCCGCCGACCAGTTGCTGAGCGCGTAGCAGGGGATACCCGCATCGCGCAGCTCGGCGAGGACCTTCAGCGTGTCTTCGATGGCCCCGCCGAGCATCTCCTCCCACCGGGCGTCGTAGGCGAGGATCAGGTCGCGTTTCGCCGGGAACTCGCGAGCCAGTGACTCGATCGCTTCCGGCCACGAGCGCCCGGCGTCCAGCCGGGCGTTCCATGCCGGGGTGCACACCTGCGAGAGGAAAGACTCCATGGCTGCGGGGTCGTCGAACAACTGGCGGTAGAGGCGCCGTGGATCCCACTCGATGAGGACGCCGCCGAGATCGAAGACGACCGCCGTCGCGCGCACGGTTGGCATGCACCACTCCCTGTCCACGGGACGGAGCGCGAGGTCGGCCCCGTTC
This sequence comes from Candidatus Limnocylindrales bacterium, assembly GCA_031292335.1. GTDB lineage: Bacteria > Chloroflexota > Limnocylindria > Limnocylindrales > CSP1-4 > CTSoil-043. The sequence goes on from JARLHH010000006.1 coordinate 3,329, forward strand.
GCCACGGACGCGCTCATGATGCCTCGCCAACCGGGGCTTGCCTCACGCGCCCACGTCATGCAGCGGGCCGCATCGTGCCCACGCGGGAGGTGCCGACGAAAGCTGGCCCTCCGGGCGGAGGCTCCGGAGGGTCAGCGTGGGCAGGGGTCTGCCGGCGTCGATCCTACGGCCCACCCAGGCGAGGGGCCGGCTGGCTGTTCTCTGCCGCCCGGAAGTCCTGCAGCCCCCGGAGGTTCTGCGTGTCGACCCCTTGCGGAACGGCCGCCGGAGCGCCCGCCGCCAGGATGCCCTCCGCCGCCCGGAAGTCCTGCAGCCCCCGGAAGTCCTGCGTGTCGATCGCCTGCGGAGCAGCCGCTGGGGCTCCCGCCAATGGCGCCGCGAGCACGCTCGGGTGCTGGACGGCGCTGACGATCGCCGCGGCCTGGGCGCCCCGGCCGACGGTGCCCGAGGCCACCAGGCCCGTCAGCAGGCCGATGCCAAACGTGGCGATCAAGGCTGCCAAGAGCATCGGGGTTCGGATCTGCCGATAGGGTGTCGCGATCTGTCCTGCGGTCATCTCACATCTCCTTCTCCCTCGGGAGCGACGCACACCGGTGGCGGCGTCCGCTCGATGGCATGGCCGGGGCCTCTGTGTCCTCGGTCA
>JARLHH010000355.1 GCA_031292335.1 Candidatus Limnocylindrales bacterium
GATCACGAACCCGGAGGACACCGGAATCTTCAACCCGCGCATCGAGGAGTTCGTCCGGGTCGTCCACGAAGCGGGCGGGCTCGCCTCGTACGACCAGGCGAACGCGAACGGGATCGTCGGCATCACCCGGGCCGGCGACGCCGGCTTCGACCTCTGCCACTTCAACCTGCACAAGACGTTCTCGACTCCGCACGGTGGTGGCGGGCCGGGTGCCGCGGCCTGTGCCGTGACGGAGGAGCTGGCCCGCTTCCTGCCGCGCCCGACGGTCGAGCACGTGGGCAACCGATTCGTCCTCGACGACGACCGGCCCGACTCGATCGGCAAGGTGCGCCCCTGGTACGGGGTCGCCCCGAACCTGGTGCGAGCCTACGCCTGGATCATGAGCCTGGGCGCCGACGGCCTGCGCGAGGTGGCCGAGACGGCCGTCCTGAACAACAACTACCTCCTGGCGAAGGTGCTCGAGATCCGCGGCGTGTCGGCGCCGTACGCGGCCGGCCGCCGCCGGATCGAGCAGGTCCGCTACAGCTGGGAGAAGCTGACCCGCGAGACCGGCCTCACCACGCACGACCTGGGCCGGCGGGTCGTGGACTTCGGGACCCACTACTGGACCAGCCACCACCCGTTCGTCGTGCCCGAGCCGATGACGCTGGAGCCCACCGAGTCCTATTCGCGAGCCGACCTGGACGAGCACGCCGCGATCCTGGCCCACATGGCCGACGAGGCGTACTCGGACCCCGAGCGAGTTCGGACCGCGCCGCACGCCAGCACGATCCACCGGATCGACCCCGCCGCGCTGGACGACCCCGCGGCATGGGCCGTGACCTGGCGCGCCTACCGCCGCAAGCACCCCGGGAGCGGCGCCGACCCGGCGGTCTGACCCGACGACAGGGCCCGACCGGCACGGGCCCGGCGCAGGCGGCGCGGCACAGGCCGGCCACGCCGAGGGCCGATTGTGGGACAGTGGGGTCGGCGCACGGCTCTCTGCCGCGCGGCCGTCAGCCGGTCGACAGGAGGATCCGGAAACCATGGCGAAGATCGGCTACGCGGCGATGCTGGAGCAGTTCCATCCCACGGACCTGCTGGAATGGTGTCCGGCCGCGGAGCGGGCGGGCTTCTCGGCCGGCTTCACGGTCTCCGAGCACATCCAGCCGTGGACGCCGCAGCAGGGACAGGCCGCGTTCGCGTGGGCGTTCCTGGGCGCGCTCGGGCAGCGCACCAGCCTGCGGTTCGGGACCGCCGTGACCTGCCCCGGCTTCCGCTACCACCCGGCGGTCATTGCGCACGCGGCGGCCACGATGGGGGCGATGTACCCGGGCCGCTTCTGGCTGGGTCTCGGCGCCGGCGAGGCGCTCAACGAGCACGTGATGGGGGGCCAGTGGCCGGAGATCGGCGTTCGCAGCGCGATGCTGTTCGAGGCGATCGAGGTCATCAACCGGCTCTTCGCCGGCGAGGTCGTGCGGCACCGCGGGGAGCACTTCCGGCTGGAGTCGCTGCGCCTCTACACGCGCCCGGAGACGCCCGTGCCGGTCTACGTCGCCACCGCCGGCCCGCTCAACGCGAAGAAGACCGGCCGGCTCGCGGACGGGATGATCACCGTCGGCGCGGCCGACGAGAAGATCGGAATGCTGTGGGGCAAGTTCGAGGAGGGCGCCCGCGAGGCCGGCAAGGACCCGTCGGGCATGCCGAAACTCCTCCAGGTCCACGTGAGCTGGGCCCCGACAGAGGAGGCGGCGCTCGACAACGCGATGCGCGAGTGGCCCAACGGCGGGATGCCATTCCCGAAGCAGGACATCCGCAACCCCGAGGACTTCGCGGCGATCGCGAAGCTCGTGCGGCCGGAGGACTTCCAGAATCGCGTCCTGATCTCGTCGGACCTGCGCGTGCACACGGCGAGCCTCCAACACTACGTGGACATGGGCTTCGACGAGGTCCACGTCCACAACGTCGGGCGCAACCAGGCCGAGTTCATCGAGGCGTTCGGCGCGGAGGTTTTGCCGGCGCTGCGCCTGGGCTGAGGGAGGCGATCCCATGCTCCAGTCGGCTGTGTCGCTGACCAGCGGCATCGCGTTCGAGCACCCCGCCGATCGCACCGCCGAGCTGGGCGGCCGTCCCGGCGAGATCCGTTTCCTGGAGGTCGCGCCGGTCCGCGCCGTGATGGTCGACGGCGATGGCCAACCCGGCGACGCGACGTTCGGAGCCCGGATGCCGGGCCTCTACGCCACGGCCTACGGGCTCCATTTCGCTCTGAAGCGGAGGGGCGTCGAGGTCAGGGTCGGGATGCTGGAGGGGCTCTACTGGATGGCGGACGGGTCAACGGACTTCGACGCGATTCTCGGGCCCGACCGGGACACGTGGCGCTGGACGCTGCTCATCGCCCTTCCCAACGAGGCGACCGAGGCAGAGCTCGCGGGGGCCCTGACCGCGGGCCGGGCGAAGATGCCGGCCGACCTGGCACCCGGGCTCCGGGTCGAGCCGTTCGACGAGGGCCGGGTCGCCCAGATCCTCCACCTCGGGTCGTATGCGGAGGAACGGCCGACCATCGAGCGCCTCCACGCCGCGATCGCCGCGGCCGGCCTGCGCCCCCACGGGCGACACCACGAGCTCTACCTCGGGGATCCCCGGCGGTCCAGGCCCGAGCGGCTGAGGACGCTGATCCGACAGCCGGTCGTGCCGGCCTGACCAGGAGCGATCCTTCAACCGACCGGTCAATCCCATAGAAGCGCGTTTCCTAACGCACGATGCATGCATGAAGGCTGACGCCCCCGACGCGATCGTGGTCGGGTCGGGACCGAACGGGCTGGCGGCGGCGATCACCCTCGCCCGCGCGGGGAAGTCGGTCGTCGTGTACGAGGCGCACGACACGGTCGGCGGGGGGATGCGCAGCGCGGAGCTGACCTTGCCCGGGTTCGTCCACGACATCTGCTCGGCCGTGCAGGGAACGTCGACCGCGTCGCCGTTCTTCCGTGACCTCGACCTCGGGCGGTTCGGGCTCGAGCTGATCGACCCGCCGGCGCCGCTGGCGCACGTCCTCGACGGCGGGCGAGTCGCGGTGCTCGAGCGTTCGGTCGCCGAGACGGGCGCCGGGCTCGGGGTCGACCGGGCGGCCTACCGACGGCTCATGGGCCCGCTCGTGCGCGATGCGGACGCGGTGATGGACCTGGTCCTCGGCCCGATCTTCCGGGTCCCGCGCCACCCGCTCGCGGCGGCCCGCTTCGGGCTGCCGGCGCTGCGCTCGGCAGTCGGCCTCGCCCGTGCCCGGTTCCAGGGGGATGAGGCCCCGGCGCTGCTGGCCGGCGTCGGCGCCCACTCGATGCTGCGGCTCGACCGGCCGCTCACCGCCTCGTTCGGGCTGGTCCTGGCGATCACCGCCCATGCCTACGGCTGGCCAATCGTGCGGGGCGGGACGGGGCAGCTCGCCGACGCGCTGGCCGCTGAGCTGCGCTCGCTCGGCGGCGAGATCGTGACCGGCCACGCCGTGACCGCCATCGCCGAGCTCCCGGCGGCCCGGGCGGTCCTCTTCGACACGACGCCGCGGGCCCTGGCCGCGATCGCGGGCGATCGGCTGCCGGGCGGGTATCGGCGCCGCCTGGAGGGGTTCCGCTACGGTCCCGGGGTCGTGAAGGTCGACTGGGCGCTGAGCGATCCCATCCCGTGGACGGCCGGGGGGGCTCGCCGGGCCGGGACGGTCCACGTCGGGGGCACGCTCGACGAGATCCGCTCGGGGGAGGTGGAGGTCGCGGCCGGCCGACACCCGGAGCGGCCGTTCGTGATCGTCGTCCAGCCGAGCCGCTTCGACCCGAGCCGGGCGCCCGAGGGACGCCACACCGGCTGGGCCTACTGCCACGTGCCCAGCGGTTCGACCGTCGACATGACGGAGCGGATCGAGGCCCAGCTCGAGCGCTTCGCGCCCGGCTTCCGCGACACGATCCTAGCGCGCTCGGTCCGTCTGCCGGCCGACATGGAGGCGTACAACCCGAACTACGTCGGGGGCGACATCAACGCCGGCATCGAGGACCTGCGCCAGCTCTTCACCCGGCCGGTCGCGCGGCTCGACCCCTACTCGACACCGACCCGCGGGATCTACCTCTGCTCGGCGTCGACCCCGCCGGGCGGCGGGGTCCACGGCATGTGCGGCGTCTGGGCGGCCCGGTCCGTGCTCCGCCGGGAGTTCGGCATCCGGGCCTGAGCGCAGGTCGAGGACCGCTTGCCAGCCGCGGGAGACTCCTGCTGCCGCCGGCCCGACCCTGCGGCCTACCGCCAGCCGCGGACCTCGTCCGGGTAGAGGCGGACCCGCCGGTACGGCTCCCGGCCGCGGGAGCGTGAGACCAGGTTGGCCCGCTCGGCCATCTGGTGCTGAAGCCGCCGGATGTAGGCGCTCTGGGGGGCCAGCTCGACGGCCTGCGACTCGCGCACGACCATCCCGATCGCCTCCTCTGTCTCGAGGAGCGCGGCCTGCCGCGGATCCACCTCCAGGCTGAAGACCGAGGTGAGGCTCGCCTGCATCTGCACCGTCGTGTTCGCCTTGAGGACATAGACCGGGAGCGCCCGGTTCTCGGCGTCGCGGATCGTGGGTCCCTTCTGGCGGTACTCGCTGCGAAGCGTCATCACCACGTCGGCCTCGTCGATGTCGCGGGCGATGATCACCGGCAGCTGGAGCTCGCGGATCGCCTGCTCCAGCCGCTTCCGGCTGATCCCGAACGGGAAGACCCGCAGCGTCGGGAGGATGCCGTGCTCGACGCGGAGCGCCGGGCCGTCCTCGTCGCGGGCGGCGGCTATGGCCCGATCGGCGAGCGCCTCGTCGTCGGCGGCGAGGTCCGCGGCGAGGGCCGCGGCGAGATTCGCGGCATTCGCCGGCCCGGTCCCCTCCTCGGCCTTGAACGCCTGGAGGGC
>JARLHH010000062.1 GCA_031292335.1 Candidatus Limnocylindrales bacterium
GCGGCGAAGACGCCGAGCTGCATGAGGGCCATTGCCAGGATGCTTGGGACGAGGTAGGCGACCGAACTGATGTTCGTGGACTGGAGCGTCAGCTGGCTGACGGTAAGGATCGCCGAGCCGCCCTGGGCGGCCAGGTTGAAGCCGTTCGCGACCTGGGAGACGACACCCTGCACGACCTGCGTGGTCTGGTTCTGCGACGGATCCCCGTAGAGCTGGATCGCGACCGAGGTCGTGGTTCCCGCCTTCGCCTGGGCCAGCGCGGCCTGGAGCCCATCCGGAATGACGATCACGGCCGACACGTCGCCGTGCTGCATCGCCGCCTTCTCGGCCTCGAGCGAGCCGTCCTGGAGGGTGAGCAGCGGCACGTTCGCGAAGGCCTGGCGGAGACCGGCGGCGGCCGGCGTGCCGTCCTGGTCGACGTAGCCGACCGAGATCCTCGTGTCGCCGCTCCCCCCGAAGATCCAGCCGAACAGGAAGACGAACATGATCGGGAAGAAGATGGTCCAGAAGAGAGCCGCCCGATCGCGCATCAGGCTCTTGACGTTGGCGACGGTGAGACGGAGCAGGGTGTTCATCGTCGGGCTCCTAGTCGCGCAGCGCTCGGCCGGTCAGGTCGAGGAAGACATCCTCCAGCGTGGCCTGGCGGATGCCCAGGTTGTGCGGCTCCACGCCAAGCCCGTCGGTCGTGGCCAGGAGCGCCGCGATCGTGCCGGGGACGTCACTCGAGTAGAGGACCGTCTGGCCGTCTTCCTGGGCCGCCCGGGTCACGCCGCCGAGCCTGGCGAGCTGGTCCGCGGGCAGCCGCGGGTTCGAGTCGAAGAAGACCGCCCGCTCCTTGAAGCGCCGGCCGATCAGGTCGGACACGGCGCCCATCTCCAGGATGTGGCCGTGGTCCATGATCGCGACCCGGCTGCACAGCTCGGTGGCCTCCTCCATGTAGTGGGTGGTCAGCATCACCGACTTGCCCCGCTCCTGGAGGCCCCGGATCAGGTCCCACAGCGACCGCCGCGCCTGCGGATCGAGGCCCGTCGTGGGCTCGTCGAGGAAGACCAGCTCGGGATCGTTGACCAGGGCGAGTGCGATGGAGAGGCGCTGCTGCTGGCCGCCGGAAAGGTTCATCGACCAGGCCTTGGCCCGCTCCCCGAGGTCCACCGCCTCGATCAGCTGCTTCGTGGGCACGCGGTGGCTGAAGAAGCTGCCGAATAGGTCCAGGAGCTCGGTCACCGTGAGGCGCGGGTAGAGCGAGACGCTCTGCAGCTGGACGCCGATCCGTTCCTTGATCGACTGCGGGTGGTGACGGACGTCGAGGCCCAGGACCTCGACCGTGCCGGAATCCGGTGGGCGAAGGCCCTCCAGGACCTCGATCGTGGTCGTCTTGCCGGCGCCGTTCGGGCCGAGCATCCCGAAGACCTCGCCCCGCTCGACCTCGAAGGTGATCCCGTCGACGGCTTTGACGTCGCCGTAGTACTTCTTCAGGTCGGCGACGCGAATGACCGGCACGCCGCTCTGCGTCATTGCACGTCTCTTCCTCTGCCCGCCGTCGCGGCGCCCTGCCGTGCGCACGGCGACACCGATTCTGACGGACTTCGCGGGCGCTTGTCAGCCGCCCGGGAGCGATCCGCGGCCGGCTCGAGACGGCGCTCGAGAAGACCGCGACGGAAGGACGCGAGACGGGCGCGCGAGGCCGCGGCGGCGAGGCCGGGTCCGCCGGTCTAGGCGGCAGGGCCCGCCGGCACGACGCCGAGCTGCTGCATCAGGCCGAGGGCATCCATGACGCCCCAGTGCTCGTGCACCCGGCCATCGGCGCCGAACAGGAACATGTCCATCAACTGCACATCCACGTGCTTCCCCGTGGCCGGCATGCCCATGAACGCACCCTGGTTGGTCCCCGTGTATCGCACGCGCGCGACGACCTTGTCGCCGCTCGCCACGATGTCTTCCGCGACCATGCGCATGTCGGGGAACGCCGCGCGCTGCATCCGGAAGAAGTCCCTGACGCCGGCCTTGGTCGGCGCGAGACCCGGCGTCACCTCGTGCTCGACGAAGTCGTCTGCCAGGTGCTCGCTGAAGCCGTCGATGTCTCCGGCGCTGATCAGCTCGAACATGCGTCGCGCCGTGGCCACGTGATCCATTCGTTGCCCCCCGTTGATGGTTGTGGGAGGCGAGCGTATCGCAGGCGTCGAGATCGCGGAACGGGAGGGTGCCCCGCCACGGAAGCCCCCGCTCGCCATGCATTCACGCGCGGCCTTCGTACGCCTCCCGGAGCTTCGCGACGTCGAGCTTCTCCATCCGGAGCATCGTCTCCATCGCCCGGGCGGCACCCGCCGCGTCCGGCCCGCCGAGGTAGGCACCCATCTCGCGGGGAAC
>JARLHH010000356.1 GCA_031292335.1 Candidatus Limnocylindrales bacterium
GAGGATGTGATCCTGGGCTGCGCGAACCAGGCCGGCGAGGACAACCGCGACGTGGCCCGCATGGCGCTGCTGATCGCGGGGCTGCCGGTGGAGGTGGCCGGGCTGACCGTCAACCGGCTCTGTGGCTCGGGCATGCAGGCGATCAGCTCCGGCGCCCACGCGATCGCGGTCGGGGACGGCGACGTGTTCATCGCCGGCGGTGTGGAATCGATGAGCCGGGCGCCCTACGTGATGCTCAAGCCGGAGGGCGCCTTCGAACGCGGCACCCACGAGCTGGTGGACTCGACACTCGGCTGGCGCTTCGTCAACCCGAAGCTCGACGCGCGCCACCCGGCGATCAGCCTGGGCGAGACGGCGGAGTGCGTGGCAGACGACTGGTCGGTCTCGCGCGAGCGCCAGGACGCCTTCGCGCTGGAGAGCCAGCGGCGCGTCGCGGCCGCGATGGCCGCCGGCCGGTTCGACGACCAGCTGGTCCCGGTCACGATCCCGCAGCGCAAGGGCGATCCGGTCGTCGTCGCCCGCGACGAGCACCCGCGCCCCGACACGACGGCGGAAGGCCTCGCGAAGCTCAGGCCCGCCTTCCGCGATGGCGGGACGGTCACCGCCGGGAACGCTTCGGGCATCAACGACGGTGCTGCGGCGCTCCTCCTCGTCGAGGCGGAGCGAGGCCGGGCGCTGGGCTTGCACCCGATGGCGCGGGTCATCGCAACGGCCGTCGCGGGGGTGGACCCCCGCGTCATGGGGATCGGCCCGGTGCCGGCGGTCCGCAAGGTGCTCGCGCGCGCGGGCGTGAGCGTGGCCGATCTCGACCTCGTGGAGCTCAACGAGGCGTTCGCGTCGCAGTCCGTTGCCTGCATCGATGAGCTTGGGCTGGACCCGGCGCGGGTCAACGTGAACGGCGGCGCGATCGCCCTCGGTCACCCGCTCGGGGCGTCGGGTGCGCGGCTCGTCACGATGCTCGTCCACGAGCTGGTCCGGACGGGCGGCCGCTACGGCCTGGCCGCGATGTGCATCGGCGTCGGCCAGGGGATCGCCATGGTCGTGGAGCGCATCGATGCCTGACCCGCAGCCCGGCGCCGCGGCCCCGCAGCCTGTCGCCGCCGTGGCGACTTCCCGGCCGCACCGGCTCGCCGACTTCGTCGGCCGGGCGCGCATGGCCTCGACGGTCGCTCGCCAGGCGGCGCTCGCCCCGGTCTACCGCGCCTACACGTCGCGCCTGCGCGCCGATGTGCTGTCGCGGCCGGTCCCGGAGCACGTCGCGTTGATCATGGACGGCAACCGCCGCTGGGCTCGCCAGCTGGGAGGCGGAGCCGGGGTCGGACACCGCCACGGTGCCAACAAGGCGATCGAGCTGCTCGACTGGTGCAGCGACCTCGGTATCCGCGAGGTCACGCTGTGGGCGCTCTCGCTGGAGAACCTGGACCGGTCGCCGGAGGAGGTGGAGCTCATCACCGAGATCGCCCGCCAGACGCTCACCGCCCTCTCCGAGCGCGACAAGGTCAAGCGGCTGGAGATGAGCCTGCGGGTGATCGGCCGGCGGGAGCTCCTGCCGGAGCGGCTCCGCGAGGCCGCCGAGCGCGGAGAGGCGGAGACGGCCGGCCGGCCCGGGCTCCGGGTCACCCTGGCGCTCGGCTACTCGGGCCGCGACGAGCTGGTGGAGGCCGCACGGGCCGCCATCCGGACGCTGCTCGCGGAAGGTGTGACGCCCGACGGGCTCCCCGACGCGCTCACCGCCGAACAGCTGGAGGCGCACCTCTATACGCGCGGTTCCAGCGACCCCGATCTCATCATCCGCACGTCGGGCGAGGTCCGGCTGTCGGGGTTCCTGCCCTGGCAGAGCGCCTACAGCGAGTTCTACTTCTGCGACGCGTACTGGCCGGCGTTCCGCCAGCTCGACTTCCTGCGCGCCATCCGCACGTATCAGCTCCGCGGGCGGCGCTTCGGCCGCTGAGAACGGCGCCTGATTTCGACGGCGCTCTTGTCGAAAAACGCCAGACCACCTACGATTTGCCTGCCTCTTCTTCGCCCCCCTTCGTCCCAAGGAGGACGCTTCCCAATGATCGACAGCGGCCCGACCATCCTCAGCTTGAGCGACGTTGCCGCGGGCAAGCTCCGCGAGATCACCGCCGGGGAGGCCAACCCGAACGTCGGCCTGCGTGTCTACGTCTACTCGGGAGGCTGTTCCGGGTTCCGGTACGGGATGATGATCGAGGACGCACCGACCGCCGAGGACCGGGTCCTGGAGTCGCAGGGGATCAAGGTCTACGTCGACACGAAGAGCCTCGATCTGCTGACCGGATCACAGATCGACTACGTGGACACGCTCATGGGCGCCGGCTTCACGGTCAACAACCCGAACGCCGTCGCGGCGTGCGGCTGCGGGTCCTCCTTCCGCACGGCCGAGTCCGAGGGCGCCCCCGGGGCCTGCCA
>JARLHH010000357.1 GCA_031292335.1 Candidatus Limnocylindrales bacterium
GCCCTCGACGTCGTCCTCGGTCGCCTTGCGGGTGGCGAAGTCGTCGCCCTCGACCGCCTTGCGGGTCGAGAAGCCGTGGCCCTCGACGTCGTCCTCGGTCGCCTTGCGGGTGGCGAAGTCGTCGCCCTCGATTGCCTTACGTGTGCTCGACATCTGCGTACCTCCTGGCCCGGGTCTTCGTCGTCCCCCGCCGCCTGTGCTGCGCAGGATGCACCCGCGCGCTGACCGGGTAAAGGGTCGTTGCGACGGCCCTGCTGTCGTCTGGACGACAGCCGTGGCGTGCTCGGGCCGTCAGGAGCGCTGGACGGGCCGCACCGGGAAGACCCCGACGATGAGCGGGCTGGTCGGGTCCAGCAGCAGCTCGTAGCCGACGTCCCCCTGGGAGATCAGGTCGCCGAGCATGCGCGCCTCGCGCGCGGGCAGGCCGACGAAGATGCGCCGTCCCGCCGCGTCGAAGCCGGTCACGTCATCGTCATCGCCGCTGAGCGCGAAGCGACGGCGGAGCTCATGGATCGGGACATAGGGGCGGCTCTTGATGAACCGCCGCAGCTGGGCCTGCGTGCACGCCCCGCCCATCCCGACGGGGACCTCCGGCGCGTCGCCTTCGGGTGCCGTGGGGAGCGGCCCGAGCGTGGACTCGATCATCGGCGGATCATAGCGCCCGTCGCCCGGCAACGCGGTTCCCGCGGCGAGAACCCGCCAGGGGCCTACCCGGTGACGACGAGGAGGTCGCGGTCCAGCTCGTTGAGGACGATCGGGCCGTCCTCGCCGCAGATCACGATGTCCTCGATCCGGGCACCGTAGCGCCCCTCCAGGTAGATCCCGGGCTCGACCGAGAACGCCATCCCCAGCCGGAGCTCCTCCGAGTTGCCCGCCACGATGTACGGGTCCTCGTGTCCCTCCAGGCCGATCCCGTGGCCCGTCCGGTGGAAGAAGTGCGCACCGTGGCCGGACGCCGAGATCAGCTCGCGGGCGACCAGGTCGATCCGCTCGCAGGCGACCCCCGGCCGGACCGCGTGGGTCGCCTCCGCCTGGGCTGCCCGCAGCACCGCGTACAGGCGCAGGAACTCGTCGTCGGGGCCGCGCGTGGCGTCGCCGCCGGTCACCCAGATCGTGCGCGTCGTGTCGCTCCCGTAGCCGACGTACGGGCCGCCGATGTCGAGGACGATCGGTTCGCCGGCCTGGATCACCCGCTCCGAGGCCTCGTGGTGGGGCGACGCCGAGTTCGGACCGGACCCCACGATCGCGAACTCCGCGTCGTCGTGACCCTCCGCGACGAGCCGGTCGCGGACCTCGCGGGAGACGTCGGCCTCCGTCCGGCCGACCAGGCGGCCGTGGGCGATCTCCCAGATGACGCGGTCGGCGGCCTGGGCGGCCAGACGGAGCAGCCCGATCTCGTCGTCGTCCTTGACGATCCGCAGCTCGCGCAGCACGAGGGACGCGGACACGAACGCCGCGCCAGGCAA
>JARLHH010000358.1 GCA_031292335.1 Candidatus Limnocylindrales bacterium
CGCGAGCTGCTCGACTACCAGGTCGAGCTCCAGCGCCATCAGCTCCGCCACACGCCGGAGCAGGAGCGGGCGATCCTCGTGGAGATCTACGCCTCGAAGGGCCTGCCTCGAGCGGAGGCGGACCTCATCGTGCATCGAATCATGGCCGACCCCGAGCAGGCGATCGACACCTTCGTACGCGAGGAGATCGGCCTCTCGGCGGAGACGATGGGCTCGCCGATCTGGGCGGCGGTCGGTTCGATGCTCGCCTTCACGCTCGGCGCGTTCGTCCCGTTGCTGCCCTACCTGCTGCTCTCGGGCGCCGTGGCCTTCACCCTGAGCATCGCCGGCACGCTGGCCGCGCTCTTCCTGCTCGGGATCGGGGTGAGCCGGCTGACGCACCGCCACCCGCTCAGGGCGGGACTCCGCCAGGCCGGGATGGGCTTCGTCGCCGCGGCCGTCACCTACGGCGTCGGCACCCTGCTTGGAACCGCGGTGCACTGAAGGGATGGCCCCACCGGCCGGGGGACAGGCCGGGGGCACGGGGCGAGCCGCCACGATCGGCCGACCGCCCGGCCGGAAGCGCTCGTTTGTGCGGCTTGGTAGGATTCCCGTGCTCCTGTCCCGGCACACATGGCGCAAAGGGACGCAAGACAATCCCCAGGTGGCGGCTCCGTGGCCCGCCCTCGTTCGCTCGGTCCGGCCCCAGCAGCGGCCTGCCGCCACCAGCTGACCCCGAGAGGAGGGGACGCATCCGCTCCCGTCGCGCGTTGCTCCCGAGCGTCGTCGTCGCCCTCGCGCTGGCGCTGGCGGCCGTGCCGCTCGCCTCGCGGGTCGCCGCCGCGGATGCCGGCGCGAGCTACGCCGCCAACTGCACGGTCCGCCTCCGGTCGGCGCCGGCCACCTCCGCGACCTCGCTCGTGAGCATGCCCGCCGGCACGGTCGTGACGACGACCGGCAGCGTGGCGGGCGGCGCCTGGTCGGCCAGCTGCCCGACGGCCGTCTCGGGGAGCACCTGGTACGCGATCAGCGCGGTCGACGGCACGAGCGTCGCCACGCTGTACGGGGTGAGCGTGGCATATGCCGCCACGGGGCTGTTCACCCTTTCGGCCGCGCCGCCCCCGCCGCCCGCGGTCACCCTCGAGGGGATCGACGTCAGCCACTACCAGGGCGTCATCGACTGGCCCAGCGTCGCCGCCGCCGGCAAGCACTTCGCGATCGTCCAGGCGACCGACGGCGAGACGTGCCTCGATCCGATGTACGCCACGAACCACGCCAACGCCCGGGCGGCCGGCACGCGCGTCACCGCCTACCACTTCGCCGAGCCCTCCAGCACGCCCGGGGAGGCGATCGTCCAGGCCGACTGGTTCGTCAACAGCGCGGCGCTCCTGCCCGGGGACCTGGTCCCGGCGCTCGACCTCGAGCAGACCGGCGGGCTGTCGGTGAGCGACCTGCAGGCATGGGTGGGCGCGTGGCTCGGGGAGGTCACCGCGAAGCTCGGCGTGCGGCCGATGATCTACGCCAGCCCGGCATTCTGGGCCACCTCGATGGGCGACACGACGATGTTCGCCGACCAGGGCTACTCGGTGCTCTGGATCGCCCACTGGGGCACCTCCAGCCCGACCGTTCCCGCCGGCAACTGGGACGGGCACGGCTGGACCTTCTGGCAGTACACGAGCACCGGCTCGGTGGCAGGCATCTCCGGGAACGTGGACCTCGACCGGTTCAACGGCAGCGACCTGACCCCGGTCGCGTTCAACTACACGTACGTGCCGCCACCGACCGTCGTGCCGCCCAACGCGACGCCGGTGCTCGCCGGCGTGACGCCGAACAGCGCTCCGGCCGGCGGCTCCGACCTGGCCATCACGATCCAGGGGGCGAACTTCGCGTGCGCCGTCTCGACCGCCTACTGGAACGGGACGCCGCTGCACACCTCCTACGTCTCGCCATCCCGGCTGGCGGCGGTCGTGCCGGCAGCCCTGATTGCCACGCCCGGCGTCGCCGCCGTCACCGTCGTCAACCAGGCGGCAGGCGGGGCGAGCGCGCCCGTTGCCTTCAACGTGACGGGGTCAACGGGTGCCACGCCCCCACCCGTGATCGCCGCCTTGACGCCGGACAGCGCCGCGGTCGGTGGCGGCAACCTGACGATCGCCATCCAGGGGGCGAACTACGCGGCGGGCGTCTCCACCGCCTTCTGGAACGGGGCGCAGCTGGCCACGACGTACGTCTCGCCGACCCAGCTGACGGCGGTCGTGCCGGCCGCCCTGACCACGACGCCCGGCATCGACTCCGTCACGGTCGTCAACCAGGCGCCGGGCGGCGGCGCCAGCGCGCCCGCCGCGTTCAACGTCGTCGCCGCACTCCCGCCCGTCCTGGCCGCTGTGACGCCGAACAGCGCTCCGGCTGGCGGCGGCGGCCTGACGATCACCATCCACGGGGCGAACTTCGCGGCCGGCGCCTCCACCGCCTACTGGGACGGGTTGCCGATCGCCACGACGTACGTCTCGCCGACCCAGCTGACGGCGGTCGTGCCGGCCGCCCTCATGGCAGCGCCCGAGGCGGCGTCCGTGTCGGTCATCAACCAGACGCAGGCGGGCGGCGCCAGCGCGGCTGTCGCGTTCAACCTCACCGCGCCGCGCCGGGCCCTCAGGATCGGCGCCTCCAGCGCCCTTGGCCTCAATCCGGCCACGGGCTACACGACCGCGACGCCGAAGGTGGCCCGTGCCGGCAGGTACGTGACGTGGAAGTTCGGCCTGGGAGCGGCGCAGGCGGGCCAGCGCGTGAACATCCTGGTCGCGACCCGGGCCGGCACCGCCTTCGGCGTGCCGAAGTACTACAAGTCCCTCCGGGCCGACGCCAAGGGCGTCGTGACCGTTGCGTGGACCCGGGCAACGGCGGGCGCGATCAACGTCCGCGTCCAGCTCCCCGCGAGTCCCGCCTACGCCGCGAGCACCTCTCCCGCGTTGGCCGCTGTCTGGCGGTAGCGCCCGAACCCGATCGGATCCCTCGACCTCCGCTGCCCGGGCATGTTTGACAGGTTCCGGTCGCCCTCCGACACTGAAGAAGCGGCCGAGGCCGCCGGTGCAGTCCCCAGTGGCCACGTCCCCGGGCCCACCGACCAGGACACGCGAAGCGAGGAGTCCCATGTCTCGTCTGACCA
>JARLHH010000063.1 GCA_031292335.1 Candidatus Limnocylindrales bacterium
CCGAACGAGCGGTGCATCCAGACGCGGGTGATGCCCAGCTGCGCACACTCGCGGGCGACCGACGGCGCGACGGCCGGCGTGGTCGCGATGACGACGGCATCGACGCCGCCCGGGATCGAAGCGAGGCTCCGGTAGCAGGGGTCGCCTTCGACGGTGTCGGCGTTCGGGTTGACCGCGAAGACCTCGTAGCCGCGCTCCTTGAGGCGCTTGTAGACGACGTTTCCGCCGTGCATCCCGCCCGGCTCCCGCGAAACGCCGGCGACGGCGATCCGCTTCTGGGCGAGGAAGTCGGCGATGGCTGCATCGGCCGTGGGCATGATTGCCTCCTCAGAACATCCGGCGCAGGCCGGGAGCTCGCTTGAGGACGAGCGCGCTGACGGCCAGCGATCCGAGCAGGGTGACGACCACGAGAAACGCGAACTTCGCGACCGCCGGGACGTGGACGTCGAGGATGACGTACGCGAGCGGGTAGAGGATCAGCGGGTGGACGTAGTAGATCCCGAACGAGTTGGCGGCCAGCGTCCGCCAGGCCGGCCCGGATCCGTCCACCCAGCCCTTGAAGAGGGCGATCCCGGCGACGAGCGCCGTGAGGCAGAAGACGCTGAAGAGCGCCGCCTCGAGCATCTGCGACGGCAGGGTCCTGTCCGGTCCCGCGGTCCGGTCTGCCAGGTACGCCAGACCGGCGAGCGCGCACGCGGCGCCCCACGGCGCGAGTCGCGGCCGGTACCCGGTCTCGGTGAACCAGCCGTGCCGCTCGGCGTAGATGCCGAGCATGAAGTAGCCCGCGTAGTAGCCGATCCGGGCCGGCTGGATGACCAGCAGGATCCAGAACGATCGCCAATCGTCAAGGCTCAGGCCCGGCGAGAACAGGAGCGACCCACCGGCCGTCAGCAGCGCGAACCAGAGGAACAGGCTCCGGCTCGGCTTCACCACCGGGAGATCCCGCGCCTGGAGGAGGTGCCGCGCCGGAAGGACGTAGGCGTAGACAAGGATCAGGAACCCGACGAAGAGCACGCCCAGGAACCAGTAGACCGACTGCTGGAACATCGGTCCCCAGAAGTCCGACGTCCAGAACTGGAGGTAGCCGGTCGGGTTTCCCCGCGAGACGTAGGTCATGTACGTCTCCAGCGGGGCCAGGAAGATGACCCCCAGGATCCACGGGATCGCGAGGCGCACGGCCTTCTCCCGGATGAATCCCCGCGGCCCGCGCCGCTGGAGCGAGCGAACCGCGAAGTACCCGGCCACGAAGAACAGGACCTGCATGATCGGAACGTCCACCAGCAGGACCAGCCAGGTGAACACGACGCTCCGGTCGGAGTCAATCACGTACCACCACGTGGGCGGAACGGACATGTACGTGATCGCCGCGTGCAGGACGATCACCAGGATGATGGCGAACGCCCGCAGGTTGTCCAGGTAGTGCAGGCGGGGTTGCGCGCTCATCGATGCTCCGCGTGCCTGGAGGTGGACGCTCGGAGCATCGTCGTGTCTGAGCGGCGGAGATCAAGAGCCGACCGGCCCTTCCCCGCCCTCCGGCCGCGGGTCGGGGCCACCGGTCGTGCCGTACGGGTCGCCCTCCGGCCGCGGGTCGGGCCTGCCGGTTGTGCGGCGCGGGGCTCAGGCCAGGCCGCGCCCCGCCACCAGGATGTGCGCCGGGTCGTAGATCGCCGAGAGCGCGCGGAGCCGGTCCAGCACCTCCGGCGTGTAGACGCGCCGGAACCGGTCCGCGTCCACCCCCGGCGCGAAGTTCGGCAGCGCGCCGGTCCCGACCCAGGGCGACATCGCCGCGCGAAGTGCCACGGCATGCGCGGCCACTGCCTCGCCCAGCGGAGGCGCGGCGATGCCCACCGAGAAGAGGCTGAACGCCGCGTCGCGACCACAGAACGCGCTGGGCGTCACGGCATCGGCCGCGATCGCGCCGCCCAGCTGGCGGACTTCCACGACAAGCTGCGGCGAGCCGGACCCGGGACCAGCCACGGCCAGCAGGCGCTCTGCCGCCTGTGCCGGGAAGCCCGCCAGTGGGGCGTGCCCCTCGTGAACAGGGATCGGGTCCACGGGATCGGAGTGGATCCTGCCGAGTGCCGCGTACGGCAGCATGCCGACGCCGTCGATGATCATCGGGGCCGCCGCCCGCATGGGCGCGAGCTCCGCGGCACCCGACCCGGGATCTCCGGTCCAGGCGAAGCGCACGGCCACGCTGAAGCGACCGGCCAGCGGCTCGGGAACGCCGGGCATCCGGGGCAGTTGGAGGAACGCGATCGACGTCGTCGCCTCGGCCGGTAGCCCGGCGCACCACCGGCCCCACGCCGTGACGACCTCGGCAGTGTGCGCGCCGTCGAAGTACAGCGCTCCGGCGTACAGCTCGGGGATGGAAAGCAGGTCGAACTCGATCGCGGTGACGATCCCCAGGGCCCCCTTGCCGCCGCGCAGCCCCCAGAAGAGGTCCGCGTGCTCGGTCGCGCTCGCGCGCAGGATGCGCCCGTCGCCCGTGACCACGTCGAATGTACGCACGCGGTCGGCGGCCAGGCCATGCGTGCGGGCCAGCGGGCCATGGCCGCCGCCGGTCGTGTACCCGACGACCCCGACCCCGGGCGACGAACCGGCGAGGGCGGCCAGGCCATGCGGAGCCGCCGCGTCCAGCACCTGCTGCCAGACCACGCCGGCGCCCACGCGCGCCCATCGCTCGTCGGCGTGAACCGTGCACTCGGTGAGCCGGTGGGTGTTGACGAGGATGGCATCGGACAGGTCGGCGAGCGCACCATGGCCCGTGCACTGCACCGCGACCGGGATATGGTGCGCGGTCGCGAACCGAAGCGTCCGACTGACCTCTTCCTCGTTCCCGGCCTCCACGACGGCGAGCGGCGTGCTCGGCACGGCCACGTTCCAGGGTGTCGCCAGTCCCGCGTATGCGGCGTCGCCCGGGAGTACGACGGACGAGATCTCGGCTGCGAGC
>JARLHH010000359.1 GCA_031292335.1 Candidatus Limnocylindrales bacterium
GACCGGGGCGCCAACCGTGGCGCCGGCCCGCGCCGAGCACGAGCCGTGACCCGGGCGCGGCGTCAGAGGCGCGCGTGGCCGCCGGCGTGGGGCAGCGGCCGGATCGGCGTTGCCAATGGGGTCGCGGTCGTCCACGATGCGGCGGTGACAGAGCCACGGCGAACGCTGGTCGATCTCCTCGAAGGGGCCGAAGCGCGCTACGGCGATCGCACCGCGCTGTCGATCCGGCGTGACGACGGCAGCGTGGATGCTTGGAGCTACCGGGAGCTCGCGCGGCGAAGCCGGCTGGCCGCGTGGCGGCTTCGTTCGCGGGGGCTGCGGCCCGGCGACCGGCTGCTCACGTGGTCGACCTCCTGCCCGGAGCTGGCCGCCGTGTACTTCGGGGCGATGCGGGCGGGCCTGATCATCGTGCCGCTGGACCTGCGCATGGCACCCGCCACCGTCCGCCGGATCGCGGACCGGTCCGGGGCCAGCCAGCTGGCGATCGGCACGGGACGCGACGCCCCGGATCCCGCGGAAGCCGACCTGGACAGGCTGCCGACCGCCACGATCGACGACCTCTGCGCGGAACCCGGCGCCGGGTTCCCGGCGGGCTGGGATGCCGACGTGGCCGCCTGGCCCCGCCCGGCTCCCGAGGATCCGTACCTGCTGGTCTTCACCTCCGGCACGACCGGCACGCCCAAGGGCGTGGTGCTGGCCCACGAGAACACGATCGCCGGCGTCGACGGGTTCCACCGCATCGTCCCGGACATGGAGTACCGCGTCACGTCGGTCCTGCCGCTCGCCCATCTCTTCGAGCAGGCGATCGGGCTCTACCTGACCCTGGACCTCGGCGCCGACATCCTGTACGTCCGAACGCGCAACCCGCGCGTCGTGTTCGAGTCGATCCGGGATCACCGGACCACGGCAATGATCCTGGTCCCGCAGATCCTGGAGGTCTTCTGGTCCGCCCTCCTGCGGGAGGTCGAGCGCCGGGGTCGAACCGCCTCGTTCGAGCGAAGCCGGCGGATTGCCCGCCGCCTGCCGATGGCCGCCCGGCGCCTGATCTTCCGCCAGATCCACCGCCAGCTCGGCGGGCGGCTGCGGCTCCTCGTGTCCGCCGGGGCCTTCCTGCCCCCTGCCGTGCAGCAGGGTTGGGAGGACATCGGGGTCATCGTCATGCAGGGATACGGGGCGACGGAAACCGGCTCCGGGGCATGCACGACGTGGCGGGACCATCCGTTGGGCACCGTCGGCCGCCCCGTCCCCGGGATGGAGATGCGCATCGCCGAGGACGGCGAGGTCCTCTTCCGCGGCCCCAGCGTCACCCGGGGCTACTGGGAGGACCCGGCGGCGACCGCGGCCGTCTTCACCGCCGACGGCTTCTACCGTTCGGGCGACCTGGGCCGGCTCGACAGCCGCGGCCGCCTCGTCCTTCACGGCCGGAAGCGGGACATCATCGTGCTGCCCAACGGGCTGAATGTCTTCCCGGAAGACATCGAGAACGCGCTCCGCGTCGCGGGGATCCGCGACTCGATCGTCCTGGAAACCGAGCCGGGCCGGATCGAGGCGATCATCCTGGCACCCGTTGCCGCGCAGAACGCCCCGGACGAGCGACTCGGCGCGCAGCCGACTGGCGCATTCGAGGAACCGGACGCGATCGAGCGGTTCCGCGCCGACGTCGACGCCGCGGTGAAGGCCGCCAACGCCACGCTCGCCGTCCACGCCCGCGTCGCCGCCTGGAGGTTCTGGCCGGACACGGACTTCCCGCGCACGCTGACGCTCAAGGTCAGGCGGGACCAGGTGCGGGCATGGGCGGCGGTGTCGGCGCCGCTCCCGGTGACCGACGGCGCGTGACGGCTCGCTTCCCGGGGCGTGACCGGGGGCGGCGCTCAGCCCGGCGGGATCGGAACCTCGGTGCCCACCGACGCGAGCGCTGCCGCGAGGTCCGGCGTCTTCGGGTCCGGCGACGAGGCCGGTGACCACGGGTAGAAGACGAGCGTCGAGCCCACCTGCCGCAACACGAACCGCACGTCGGGCGGGAACTGGATCCGGCCCGGCCCGCTGGCGACATAGGCGGCCAGGTCGCGACCCCCGGCCGCCGCCAGGTCAGCGTCGGCGAACGCGTAGACGACGAAGTAGCCGCCGCCCGGTTCGTCCGGCAGCAGGGCCTGGACAGGCCATCGGGCGACGTCGGCGAACGACGGCGGCTCGGCCGGGCGCACCTCCGTGCGCGTCGACTGGAGCACGAGCCCGCGGGCGCGGAGCGCGCCGTCGATCTGCGCCAGCGTCTCCTGCACGGAGGGCGGGGCGGTCGGTTGCGCCGTCGGGGGAGCGACTGGGGAGCCGGCCGGCGCCGCACCGGCGCACCCGGCGAGCAGACCGGCGACCGCGAGCAGCCCGGCGACGAGCGTCCGGCGACCGGCTGCCCCCGCCCCACCCGACCGGTCACCCACCGTCAGCCCGGCGGCCACTGCATCCTCCGCCCGCCGAGCAGGTGGAGGTGGAGGTGGCTGACCGTCTGCCCACCGTCGACGCCCGCGTTGACGACGAGCCGGTAGCCGCCGTCGGCGACACCCTCGGAGCGGGCGAGCGTCGCGGCAGCCGCCAGGAGTCGCCCGGCGATCGCTGCATCGGCATCGGTGAGGTCGGCAGCCGACTCGATGTGCTCCCGCGGCATGAGCAACAGGTGAACCGGCGCTTGAGGGTTGCGGTCGCGAATGGCAATCATGAGCTCATCCTCGTGAACCCTCGCCGCGGGGATCTCGCCGGCGACGATCCGGCAGAAGAGGCAGTCGGCGCTCATGGGGGACCTCCGCTGGGCGTTGGGCGAGGTGCCGGCGCACCGGCTCCGGGAGCGAAGGGTATGACGGGACGTTCCCCCATGCGCGGGGCATGCCCTGCCGGGGGCCTGGGGACGACGGCGAGGACCCGGCCCACCACGCGTTCCGGGTCACCGGGGTCGAGCCCGACCACCGCGACGCGCGCCAGCTGGCCGGCAAGCGTGCGGTTGCCGGCGCCCGGATCCGAACGCACGAGGAGATGGTCCTCGGCGTGCCCGATCCAGCCACCCGCGGGGTGAGGCTGCTCGAAGAGCACCTGGCGCTCGTGCCCGACGGCGCCGGCCGCGAATCGCCGCCGCGCCGCGGCGGCGATCGCGAGGGCCTCCGCGGCGCGTGCCTGCCGGGCGGGTTCGGGCACCTGGCCGGACATGCGCGTCGCCGGCGTGCCGGGTCGCTCCGAGTAGCGGAAGACGTGGATCCCGGCAAGGTCGAGCGACCGCACGAAGGAGATCGAGCGCTCCCAGGCCGGCTGATCCTCGGTGGGAAAGCCCACGATCAGGTCCGCGTGGACCGCCGCCCGCGGGAATGCGGCCCGGACACGTGCCACCACGCTCGCGTAGAAGGCCGTGTCGTAGCGGCGGCCCATCCGGCGGAGCACCCCGTCGTCGCCGGACTGAAGCGGGGGGTGGAAGTGCGGCAGGCACCGGCCGGCACCCGGCGACTGCCAGGCATCGAGCAGGTCGGCGTCCACGTGCTGCGGCTCGATCGACGAGAGCCGGATTCGCTCCACCTCGGTCTCGGCGAGGATGCGCCGCACCAGCCCGCCGAGCGTCAGCGGGCTGCGCGGGTGCGCGCGGCGGGATCCCGCCTCGGACCAGCCGCCGTCGTACGTGCCGATGTTGATCCCGGTCAGGACGATCTCGCGGTGGCCGGCGCC
>JARLHH010000360.1 GCA_031292335.1 Candidatus Limnocylindrales bacterium
AGGTGTCGTCCCAGCACACGAAGGAGCTCCACCGCGGCGGGGACGTAGGCGCCGGTCACGTAGTGGGGCACCTGGGCGAAGTAGCCGACGGCCGGGATGCCGGACCGCGCCACCGCGTGATCGAGGACGGAGATCGCGGCCGCGGGCACGCGCAGGATCCCCTCGGGACCGGGCATCACGTCCGCCCGGAGAAGCCCCGCTGCCGACTCCGTGCCCATGATCGGGACGCCGCGCGTGTGTGGCACGGCCGCCGGGATGGCTCCGAGGCTGATCCACTCCGCCACGTCGAGGCGATGGGCCAGCTCCACCGCGGCCCGGGTCAGCTCGCGCCAGTGGAAGTCCGGCTCCGGGCCGGTGAGGACCAGGACGTCCCGCTCGCCGACCCTGGCGCGACGAACCACCAGCTCGGGCCAGGTGAGGGTCGCGGAACGCCCGTTGACGATCTCCAGGGTGGGGCGGCGCGCCCGGTAGTCGTACAGCCGATCGTCGTCGAAGGTCGCGACGCGTGTCCCGTTCGCCGCCACGACGGCGGCCGCCCGGGTGGCGGCGCTCCCCGCGTCGACCCAGCCGTCGAGCGCGGCGATGAGGACGGGCGCGATCAGGCCGTCGGCGTTCTCGATCTGCATCAGCACCATGGCGTGAAGCATAGGACGCCTGCCCACGTCCGCATGAACAGGACGTGTCTCCGCCGCTCCGCCGGCTGCCCGGCGGAGCCGTCAGCGTCGCGAGTCCGCCCGGGCCTGCCCGCGCCTCAGGTCGGGGTGGGCGCGCCGGCCGGCCTGTGGACGATCCGCGAGCTCCCCGCGCTCGGCCGGATCGTGGTCTCGCGGCCGTCGTCCCAGCGGACGCGGTAGCGGGTCCCGTAGGACGCCGGGATCACCTCGAGGATCTCGCCTTCGCGGTCGGGCTGCCCGACCCGTTCCGACTCGACGACGATCCGGTCGCCGACCTGGGCATCCATGCGTCACCTCCCGGTTCACGGCGCGGACCCTCGTCCGCGTGGGCCCGTGTGCCAAGGATGCGCGGGCCCTGCCGTCCGCGGTAGGGACCGAGGTCACGAACGACGGGCGCCGGCGCAGATTCGGTCCGGGCGTGCGGTGCACCGCGCCGACCGGCGCGCCTCTTCGGGACGTTCGGCTCTCCGCGGCCCGGCAGCGCGGCCCGTAGGGTGCTAGCTGTCCGAGTGTCGCCTGCAGCAGCCGGACGGACATCCAGCGAGGTTGAGAACGCATGAAGGTGCTCGTCAGCGCGGCATCCCGTCACGGAGCCACCGCCGAGATCGCCCGGACGATCGGCGAGACGCTCACGGAGGCCGGGCTGGAAGCCGTCGCAGTTCCGCCCGACGCGGTGACCACCCTCGACGGGTACGACGCGGCCGTCATCGGCAGCGGCGTCTATGTCGGCCACTGGATGGACGCGGCAAGGAACCTCGTGGACCGGTACGCGGGCGAGCTCGCGTCCCGGCCGGTCTGGCTCTTCTCCAGCGGGCCGATCGGGGATCCGCCCACGCCGGAGGAGGACCCCGCCGACCTGGCCGAGATCATGGCCGCGACGCACGCCCGCGGACATCGCCTGTTCGCGGGCAAGGTGGACAAGGCGATCCTTGGGCTCGGCGAGCGCGTGATCCTCAAGGCCGTCAGGACGCCGGACGGCGACTTCCGTCCATGGGACGACGTCCGCGAGTGGGCCCGCGGGATCGCCGCGGAGCTGACGGGCGGAGGAACGCCGGCGGGCGCCTGACCGGGACGAGGCGTTCGAGGGCCGGCAGCTCGACGCGGAGCGCGGACGCGGTCGGGTCCCGGCCGGGCGGGCGACAGCCCGGGAGCCGACGATCCCGGCCGGCGCTATTGAACGAGGTAGCGGGCGATCGCGCTCCAAGTGCTGGAGCCGTTGGATGGCGTGGCCATCGACCACGCGCGCACGTACCAGGAGCCCGGCGTGCCGAAGCGGAGGGCGACCCGCGCCCGGCCGCTCGCGTCCGTCGTGACCGAGAGCCGGCGATACAGGGTCCACTCCGCGCCGACCCGGCGATAGACGGCGAAGGAGACGACGGCGCGCGGGGGCGTGGCGCGCACAGGCCGGACCGTCGCCGTGAACGTGACCGCCGTCCCACGGGGGATCGTCCGCGGTGCGCGCAGCGACGCGCCGAGCGCGATCGTCTGCTTGACGATCATCCGGACGGGATAGGACGTCGCCGCCGGCAGGTCCGCGGCGCCCTCGAAGCGAGCCCGGTACCAGCCGGAGACCGCCGGGGCGACGCTCGTCGCGAGCGTGCCGGAGGCGTCCGTGGTCCCGGGCCCGACCGGGGACCAGGTGTGGCCGTCGATGGACCGCTCCACCTGCAGCACGCGGCCGTCTGTCCGTGGGGAGGACGCGAATCGCGCGGTCAGCGCCCCGGTGCCGCCCAACGTGATCCACGCAGGCGCGGCGGTCAGGACGAGCGGCATGGCCGACCCTGCTGCGAGCACGTCGAACGGCGCCGAGGTGAGCGGCGGCAGGCCGGGCGCCGCCGCCTGGAGCACGTACGCGGTGCCGGGCAGGTCGATGGCACAGCCGGCGAACGTCGCCACGCCCGCGACCGCGGCACGGGTCAGGCCGTCAGCGCAGGAGAGCGTCGCGCCGGTCGCGTTCGATGCCAGTGAGAGCGTCACGTCCGGCGCGCTGGCGGGCCCGGCCCCGACGACGAGCCCGGTCCCATCCACGACCGTCACCGTCGGCTGGCCCGTGAGCGGAGCGCCGGCCACCGCGCCGGTGATCGGCCAGGCGAACGCCAGCGCCGCCGCGGGCCCGAACGGGAGCGGACCGAGGTCCAGGCGGCCCGCTCCGAAGGTCGAGTTCGGGACGGGGCTGCCGAGCGCGACGGCATGCGAGCGAAGCCAATCGGCGAGCTCGGCCGGGGCCAGGTCTGGCCGAGCCTGAAGGACCTGGGCCGCGGCACCGGTCACGAACGGCGCGGACTCGCTCGTGCCGCAGAACGGGTTGTCGGTCGTGGTGGGTGCGCAGTCGGCCGCCACGAGGTCCGGCTTTACCCGGCCGTCGAGCGTGGGACCGCGTGAGCTGTAGGGCTCGATCTCGGTCGGGTGGTCGACGTTGACGGCGCCGACGGCGAGCATCCCGGGGTTCGAGCTATCGGCCGGGGTGGGAAGCGTTCCCGCGGCGACCTGGTAGGTCAGTCTGACGTCCTCGCTCGAGCCCACCATGAGCTGCATCCTGGACGTGGGCGCACCCGAGACCCGCCGGATCGCGATGTCGTATCGGCCTGCGGTGGTGGCCGTGTACTCGATGATCTCGAACGGGTCGCCCGTGCCGGCCTGAATGTCGCGCGACGAGCCGACGACCGTCTTGCCCTTGTAGAGCACGAGGTCGTAGTTGTTCGCCGACGCGCCCCACGGGTCGGCCCATCGGATCGCCACGGTCACGTCCTCGCCGGCGGCCAGGGTCATCCCGTCCATGTCCACGCCGGGTGCGAAGTCGAGCCAGCCGTTGTTGTCCGCATCGGTCCAGGGGCCCGTCCACCCGGAATCGCCGGCGTTGCCGGCCGCGTTCACCCAGAGGGCGCCCCCGGCCACGGCCTGGTCCACCAGCGAATACAGCGAGTTGGCGTAGGGCGACGTCCCGTCGCCCGGCCCTTCGAACATCAGCCCGGAGAAGAACGAGGCGTTGATGATCCGGATCCCGTTGTTCGTCATCCAGGTCACCGTCCGCTGCTCGTCGAGCGACGAGATCGGGTCGGCGATGTAGAGGTCGATCCCGGGAGCCATGTCGAAGACAGCCTCGGCGACCGCCGTCCCGTGCGTCTCGCCGTCCTCGCAGTCGGCCAGGTTCGACGTGAACGATCCCACTGACGTGTAGCAGCGGGCATGGACCGTGGCGGGCAGAGCGGACCCAAGCAGCGCCTCGATGCCCCCGAAGCCGCCGTCGATGATCCCCACCTTCACGCCGTCCCCGGTCAGGCCCGCGGCCTGCCACGCGCTCGAGCCCTGGAGCTCGACCGCCGGACCGGCGTCCCCACTGGCCGTCCCGGGCCGGATCGGGCGGATCGCCAGCACTCCTTCCACTCCGGCGAGCGTCGTGAGCCGGTCCGGCGACACGTACGCCTCGACGCTGCGCCCGTCGAGGTTCACGACGCGGGCGCCGTCCGCCACGAGTGAGCCGGCGACCGCCGGTGTCGCGGGCGTGGCCAGCTCGATCGAGACCGCGATCGCGGGACCGGGCACTCGATCGTCGATGACGAGCCCCGCCATGAGCTGCCGTCGTTGCGCCGCCGAGAGGCGCGCGGAGGCGAGCCGCCACAGCGGTTCCCGCAGGACCTCGTCCGGGGGAGCGTGGGTGGAGGCGACGGGCACGCTTCCGGAGGCGCCGTCGGCCTGTGCCGCGCCGAGCGCCGCGGTGCCCGAGGCGCTTGCTCCGCCGAGGATCATCGCCGCGATCATCGCGACTGCCGCCAGGCTGCGGGACGATCGGCTGCGCGCGGACATCGCGGTCAGGGTAGATCGCCCCGCCCCGGCGCGTCGGCCCCGCCCCGGCGTGACTACGCCGCGGGTGTCCCCGTCGAGGCCCCGTCCTGGCGGCGGGCGCCGGCGGGGACGATGTTCTGGTTGCCGCGGAAGACGTTGTCCGGGTCGTAGCGCCTCTTGATCTCGGCCAGCCGGGCATAGGTGGCCGCGGGGTAGGCCGACCGGACACGGGCCTCACCTTCGTCATCGAGGAAGCCCGCGTAGGCGCCCGCGTCGTGCAGCCCGAGCGCGTCCGCGTAGTCCTGCGTCCAGGCCACGTGCCGGTCCCGCTCCGCACCATCCGCGAACGGCGTGATGACGGTCACCATGATGGAGCGGCCCCGATGGCCGAACGCCGTGGCCGCGTTCGGGACGCGGGCCATCGCCCCGCCGAGGACCCGGACCTGGGTCATCGCGAGCGGCGAGCTGGGTGCCGCCATCCGGGCGAGGATCGTGTCCACCTTCGAATCCTCGAGCACGTCGAGGAGGAGCGATCGCTGGACACCGGGGGTCCGCCGACCTGCCTCGGCCGTGAGCTCGTAGATGGCGGGGTAGGGCATGGGTCGGATGACGTCCGCGATCGGCCTGGCAAGCGCCCGGAACGGGGCCACCGCACGCTGGCCGTCCTCGACGTCACCGGCGTAGACCAGGAGGATCGCGATGGTCGGTCGTCCGTGGGCTTCGGCAGGGATGAACGGGAGCGGCGGGGCGGGCATGAGGAGCGCGACCGTCGTCAGCTCCTCGGGGGCGCTGGCCGCGATGGGAACGAGCCCCCGGAGCACGTCGCGCGTAGCCGGCAGGAAGAGTGCGCCGCCGAGCACGAGGTCAACCGGTTGCAGCGCGTACTGGAGGCGGGTCACGATCCCAAAGTTGCCGCCGCCACCGCGGACCGCCCAGAACAGGTCCGGGTGCGACGTTTCGCTCACGGCGAGCAGGCTGCCGTCGGCCGTGACGAGCTCGACGGAGACCAGGTGGTCGATCGTCAGGCCGTGCTTGCGGGCCAGGAACCCGATCCCGCCGCTGAGCGTGATCCCGGCGATCCCGACCGACGCGGTGTCGCCGAGCGGGGTCGCCAGGCCGTGAGCGGCCGCGGAGCGCGTGTACTCGCCCGCCGTCAGGCCCGGCTCTGCCCAGGCACGCCGGCGCCCGGCGTCCAGCTCGAGGCCGCGCATCTCCGAGAGATCGACCACGATCGCGCCGTCCGCGACCGCGTGGCCGGCCGGGCTGTGGCCCCCTCCCCGCACGGTCAGCCGATGTCCCCCCTCACGGGCGAACGCCACGGTCCGGCACACGTCCGCCGCGTTCGCAACCCGGACGATGAGGCCCGGGTGCCGGTCGACGCTGGCGTTGTGGACCTGGCGGGCAACCTCGTACTCGGCGTCGCCGGGCGCGATGGCGCGCCCGGCAAGCCCGGCGCAGAAGGTGGCGAGGGAGTCCGAAGCGATCAGGCCGGGGGACTCGGTCATCGATGCTCCTTGCTCAGAGGGGAACGGATGCGCGGACCATAGCGGCTGGCGCCGATTCGAGGGGCCGGTGGGCTCGAGGCGGCCGGGGTTCGTTCCCGCGCGGCATCGACGAGTGTCAGGCCCGCCTGTACAGGCCGGCCTCGCGCGTGACCAGGCCCTCGTCGACGAGGTACCGCCGGAGGGCCGCGACGTCCGGGTGGAAGACGGCCAGGCGCTGGTTGACCTCCTTCTCCGGGTACGGGCGGTCCTCCACGAAACACCGTTCCACGAGATAGCGCAGCACGATCGCCCGCTTCCCGGCCCGGGCGGGGATGATCACGAGCCGGTCGTTCGCGAAGAAGGCGCGCAGCACCTTCGCCTCGCGGGCCGGGCGTGCCGCCCCATCCGGACCGGGCGAGTCCACCGAGGTCCCGGTGCGCCCGTCCCGGAACGCGTCGCTCATGGCGCGGGAGGCTACGGCAGCGACACGAGAAGCGTCAAGACGTGTCGCCTGACGTTCAGGGCGTCACAGTCGCTCCCGTTTCGGCGGCCAATCACGCACGGCGGGCCGGCCGCGGGCCAGGTTTCCCGCGCCGTGTCAGACTAGCTGTCCACCACTGCCCTCGCGCGCTACCCGGAGACACCCGACCATGACCAGCACCGTCTACCTGTCCGCGAGCGGCATCGTCAACGTCCGTTCAGAGCTCACGCAGCTCACCGAGACCGAACGACCCGTGGTGATCGCCCGGATCGCCGCCGCCCGCGAGCTGGGCGACCTCCGGGAGAACGCCGAGTACGAGACTGCGCGCAAGGAGCAGTCCATCCTCGAGGGACGGATCGAGCACCTGACCGCGCTCCTGCGCGACGCCGTCCAGATCGAGGGTGCGTCGACGAGCCACGTCAGCCTGGGCACGACGGTCACCGTCACGGATGCCGAGGGCGAGGA
>JARLHH010000361.1 GCA_031292335.1 Candidatus Limnocylindrales bacterium
CGCTCCGCCGAGCCCGACGACCTCGCGGACACGTCCGATGAACGACTGGTGCTCCGGCTCCAGCGGCTGCGACTCGGGCTCCGGTGCGGGCGACTCGGCCGCCGGCTCCTCCACCTTCGACCCGGTCCACTCCAGGAAGCTCCCGCACGAACCGCAGAAGCTGTCGCTGCTCGTGTTCTGGAATCCGCACTTGGAGCAGACGATCACGTGGCGCTCCCTCGACAGCCTGCCTGCCCGCATCCAGCGGGTGCGCTCCGCCGGGGCGTCGGGCTGCACGCGGGCGAACCGGCGAAACGTGCGCGCATCGTAGCAAGCGAGCGGCGAAGCACACGCGCGTGGCTCACGCGGATACGATCTCCACCCGGTGAGGCACGTGGGCGGGCTTGGCGGTCGCCACGAGCGCGTCCAGGCCGGCCGCGGAGACGGTCGCCGGATCCTTGACGGTCACCCGGACCAGCAGGTCCGGCGAACCGCCGGCCGGGAACGAAGCGCCGGGATCGTGCGACCAGGCGGTGGCGCCCGGCTCCGCGATCTCGACCTCTCCCCCGGTGAACACGGCGACGTGCCCGGCGAGCCCAGCGACCGTACCCCGGATCCTGAAGAGGTCGACCGCCGAGGCGACGAACGCACGGCGCCGCTCGATGGGCCACGTCTCGTCGAGTGTCGCGCCCGTCCAGCCGCCAAGCCATTCGAGGAAGTCCTCCGGCGCCAGGGCCGGGTCCAGGTAGGCCGGGAAGCAGTCCAGGACCTGGACGACTCCCGCCAGCACCTCGTCGAAGGCCGCCGTGAGTCGCTGCGTCATGTCGTCGTCGCGGTAGACACCGGGTAGCTGCTGGCCAAGGGGATGCGGCGAGGGAAGGCCGGGGATGTGCCCGCGCATGCTCCTACGCCCCTTCGACCAGCAGCTGGTGCTCGTAGCTGAACACCAGGGCGTGCGGTTCGAGGTCCAGGCGCTGGGTCGCCTGTCCCCGCTGGCCGGTGACCGGGTCGGCCCCGAACAGGCGCACGTCCTCGACGAGCTCGGTCCCCCGCAGGCCCTGGAGCACCGCGTAGACCTCGCCGACCTGGACCGGGCGGCCAAACGGCCACCCCGTGCCTTCCGGCCCGCCCGTGATCGGGTTGAAGTATGCGTAGATCGCGCGCACCGCCTCGTCCTGCAGGCGCGTCGGGTTGAAGCGCGGGCGGGCCCGGACGCGCGCGACGATCGTGATGCCACGGTAGGCCGGCGGCTCCACGAGGATGCGGCTGCCGACAACGCGGCATTCGTCGAGCCGCGCGGCGACCCGCGCGAGCGTCTCGTCCGAAGGGAGCAGCTGGTCGAAGCGAAGCCGGTCGCCCTCGGCCTCCGCCGACGGGACCACCAGCACGCGGACCGAGCCCGCGTCGGCGCCATCGCCGGCGGCGACGGCCCGAACCCGGGCCAGCTCCGGGGCCGCCTCCAGGGCGATGTGCTCGAAGTCCTCCGTGGTCACCGCTCGTCCTCGCGTGCGCAGCGAGATCGGGCCGCGCAGCTTTGCGTTCTCGATGTCCTCGCCATCGACGCCGCCGGCCATGGAGCGGCGGTTCTCCACCCGCGAGACGTACGGGATGGAGCTCTTCAGGACGCTGATCGCGCGCGGGGCCAGGTTCCCGGCCCGTCCACCGCCGGTGAGATAGGCGTCCAGCCGGACACGGGCACCCTTCGGGGGGATCGCGCCGTACTGCCGAACCGTCCCGTCCGGCTCGCGGACCGCCGGGCCGAACGAGATCTCGCCCGCCACGGCATCGAGCACGAAGTGGCGGTCAGCGGGGCCGGACGCGGCGAAGTCCGGGGCCTGGGTCCATTCCTGCCAGCCCGACTCGTCGTCGGAGACGCTGACCGTCATCGGCCGGTCGCCGGGCACGACCGGGTGATGCTTCACGAGGAAGCGGCCGCCGGCGACACCCTCGGCGACGCCCAGGACCTCGTCGACGATGACGTCCGCGTGGACCGCCTCGGCCGTGCCGCCGATCGTGGCGGCCGCGATGCCGCGCACGTTCGGCGAGGACGAGTAGAAGGGCTGCCCCTCCTCGGGCTCGGTGACGCGCGCCCGCACCCAGCCCGCGCGCACCTTCTCGATGACCGACGCGACGTGGCCTGCCGGGAGGTGGATCACGACGTCACCGTCGCGGTTCAGGCCGCCGGTGGTGTCACTGTCGAGGTCGCAGACCTCCCAGTCCGCGCCCGTCCAGGCTTCCCAGGCGAGCGGCGGCCAGGTCGGATCCACGCCCACGCCCTCGATGGTGCAGGCGAACCGGAGGCGCAGCGCGTTCGACGGGGCAGGCTCGCTCAGGCCGACCAGCAGGAGGTTGCCCGGCTTGGGCTGGGTCTCGAAGGCGAGGAAGTCGCGCGCGTTGAGAGCCTCGGTCGTCCGGTCGACGTGCTTCTTGCCGTCCGCCGAGGTGAGGGCGGCCGTGACCGAGACCGGCACGATCGGCAGGTCGTCGAGCGTGGTGAACACGATCGCGTTGTCGGTCTCCGTGCGGATGGTGGCCGCCTGGGTCCCACCGGCGATCCGGATCGCGTCCGGTTGCGGACCGGAGAGCCAGAACGTTACCTGGCCGCGCGCCGCCGACGGCGGGAACAGCCGGATCCCGATCAGCTCGAGGAACTTCACGTAGTTCCGGTCCGGGATCCGGTTGACCCGGTACAGGAGCTGGTCCGTCATCCAGGCGAAGAGCTCGATCAGCGTCACGCCGGGGTCGGAGACGTTGTGGTCCGTCCACTCCGGGCAGCGCTGCTGGACGAGCCGTTTCGCGTCGTCGACGAGGTCCTGGAAGCGGCGATCGTCCAGGTTGGGGACCGGCAGGGCCATCGCTCACTCCTCCGCGGGGATCACGTAGAACGGGAAGACGAGGTTGCGCGGGTCGTTGGCCGACCCGATCGTGTAGCGGATGTCGATGTAGAGCGTGGACTGGTCGTCGGGGTCCGCCGTCACCTCCACGTCGCGGACGTCGATCCGCGGTTCCCAGCGGCGGAGCGAACGGCGCACGTCCGCGGCGATCCGGGCGAAGGTCGTGGCGTCGGCCAGGGCGAAGATCTCGTCGTGGATGCCGCAGCCGAACTCGGGACGCATGGGACGCTCGCCGTGGGCGGTTCCCAGGATCAGCCGGATGCTCTCCTCGATCTCGCGCTCGTGGGTGACGAGGGCGATCCCGCCCGCCGAATCGGTCCGCAAGGGGAACGCCCAGCCGGCTCCGATGAACTCGTCGTTGACCATGACGGTCCTCCTCAGCCCAGCGAGACCTGGGAGCCCTTGACGGACGTGACGCCCCCGGACTCCAGCGAGAGCTGGCCGGTTCCGCTCACCTTGGTGCTGGCGGGCGAGCTGATCTCCACGCCTCCCGTGCCGCTGATCTTCACCGAGCCCTGCGCGTCGATCGTGATGTCGCCCTGGGCCTTCATCTCGACCTTGCCCCCTCCGTCGGCCGTGATCACGACCTTCTTGTTGGCCGAATCCACCTGCACCAGGATCGTGCCGTCGGCCGAGGAGATCAGGATCCCCTCCTTGCCCGACTCATCCGAGAACACGATCTTCTGGCCGGTCCGGCTGACGAGCTTGCGGGCCTTCAGGTGGTCCCCGTCGAGCTCGAACGGCGGGGGCGCGTCGACCCCGTTCCACAGGCCGCCCAGCACGTAGGGTTCGCTGACGTCGCCGTGGTGGAACGCGACGAGGACCTCGTCGTGGACCTCGGGAAGCCACACGAGGCCCCGGTTCGGGCCGTTTCCGGGAGCCACGACCCGGGCCCAGTCCGTCACGAAATCGGGCCCGAAGTAGGGCAGCTGCACACGGACGCGCCCCAGGTTGTTCGGGTCCTGGTTCTCGG
The DNA here is from genome assembly GCA_031292335.1 of Candidatus Limnocylindrales bacterium. Taxonomy (GTDB): domain Bacteria; phylum Chloroflexota; class Limnocylindria; order Limnocylindrales; family CSP1-4; genus CTSoil-043. The sequence goes on from JARLHH010000361.1 coordinate 3,847, forward strand.
TCACGAGGCCGATCTGCACGCCTCGCACCGAGCCTCCTGAGACATCGCTCCCGCCGCCCCCCGAGGCCAGCGACAGGAGCGTCCGCTCCTGTCGCCCGCTCATCTCGAGGTGGGTTCGGTAGCCCTTCTTGTCGAAGACGTGGCGCGTGTGCGTCAGCGTGTAGCGCCCGGCAAAGGGCGCGGCGACCAGGGAGACGTTGACCGACGCGCCGGCCTTGAGCCTGGGGTTGCCGTCCGCGATCCCGGTCGCCTCGGCAAAGGCGCTGCCGTGCTGCTCGGCGAGCGCCTTGGCGGCGGCGTCCACCACGGCCTGCGTGGTTCGCGGCCGGTTGCCGGTCACGTAGCCGGGCGAGCCGAACGCCGCGACAACCGATGGCGGCGTGTCCGGCAGCTGGACGCCGGTCGCCGTGGTCGGCTCCTCTGCGGTGAGCGCCGTCTTGCCGGACGCGTCCCAGCCGAGCACGTTGACCTTGGCGACCTGGCTTCCGGCCGTGGTCCGTGGGCGGAACTCCTTCAGCTCCTGCCCGAAGACCAGCTGAAGCGGGTTGGTGCTGTTGAGGTCGCCCGCCTCGGGGCCACCGGAAGCGGCCGGCGGCGGGCCGAAGTTGAACTTGCCGTCGTTCACGCCGACCTGGAAGCCCACCTCATCGGCCATGTCGCTGAGGAACTCCCAGGCGGTCTGACCCGCCTGGTGGACGTACTCGAACACGGTCCGCGAGTCGGCGATCGTCCCGACTTCGAGCCCGAGCTGCGAGGCCACCTGGTTCGCGATGTCCGAGTACTTCTGCTGCCGGAACACGGCCGAGCGTCGCCCGTGCATGAGCCGGTGACCCTGGTCGTATCCACGGATGACGAGCGTCGGCGCCTTGGCCTCCCGGTACTCACCCTCCAGCGCCGTGACCTCGCCGGTGAACAGCGGCGACGGCGCATGGTCGCTGAGCGCCCTGCCCGAGATGACGACCTTCGACCCGATCCTGGCGTGGGCCTTGCTCGCCGCGTCCCGGTCCGGCGTCTCCTGGAGCACGATCTCGAACGTGTCGGGGAGCAGGAGATGGTCGTCCACGACGAGGTGGAGCACGCTCGACAGCACGGCGGGGTCCAGCGGCTGGCCGTCGATCTCGATCCGGAAGAACGTGGCGACCGGGGCGTCGGGCATCGCTCAGGGCTCCCGGACCGAGAGTTGCTTCGCCTCGACCAGGGACGGCACGAGCACGCGCGTTCCGGGGCTGAGCCGCATCGGGTCGTCGATCGCGTTGAAGGCGGCGATCCCCCGCCACAGGCCGGGGTCGCCGTATTCGCGATAGGCGACCCCGGCGAGGCTGTCGCCCTCGTCCATGACGACGCTGCGCCGGCTCTCGCGGGAGCCGGAGGTCGGGTTCGTTCCCTGGGGCTCCTCGGGGACCTCCTCGAGGGCGATCGTGCAGCTGGCCCGGATCGGCGTGCCATCCGGCTTGAAGAGGACGTACTTGGCCGAGACCGACTTGAGGAAGCAGCGGTAGTCCTGGAAGACCTGGCTCGCACCCCACTCGACGTTCAGGATCGGCGGCTGGGGCACCTTGTCCATCGACGCCTTGGTCGGCTTCGTCCAGCCGAGCAGCGCCTTCACGCTCCGGGTGACGTCCACGTCGGCGTCGTCCCAGGCGTCGAACCAGACCTCCATCTGGAACGACTGTGGCCCCGCGCCGTGGTACTCGGGCTTGCTCGCCGATCGGGCGCCGCGAGCCGGCGGGCGGTTCCAGTTGGCGGCCTTGCTCGTCGTGATCTCGGCAGGGTTGTACATGAACTGGAGCTCGCCGACGGCTTCGCCTCCGTCGGCCGGGGCCTGGGCGCCGCCCTCGACCCGCAGCACCGCGTGCTTGAGCTGGCCGCCGCTGAGCGTCATCGCGTGAACCCGTTGTGGACGAGCTCGAGGACCTCGAGCGCTGCCTGGTTCGTGCCCGTGTCGAGGGTCGGCCCGGACCACTTCGCGGGGTAGACGCCGGCGAGCTTCCACGAGGTGACCTTGGTGCCGCCCGCGTCGAGGAGCTGGATCTCCGCGGTCGAGCGCTTCGGGGCGCTGGCGATGGAAGCCAGCCACGCCGCGACCTTCCCGGTGTCCTTGTCGATCGGCCGGGTCAGCTTGATGTTCTGGTACTTCGCGCGGCCCGCCAGCCGGTGGATGTAGTCGTTCTGGCCGCCCTCCTTGATCTCCTGGACGTCGTACTCGACGGACAGGCCCTCGCACTTGGTCCAGGCGCCGAGCTCCGTGTGGTCGTCCAGGGTGACCTTGAAGCGAAGGACGAGGCCGTACTCCGGATCGCTCATCGCGACCTCCTGGCAACCCGGCGCGGCGTGGCGCTCACCAGTCCACCAGCATTCCGGCACGCTCCCGGTCCAGGAGCAGCTCCGTCACGAGCCGGGCGCGAATCCTGTCGTAGACCTGCTCCGCCAGGTCCTCGTAGTCGGTGCCCTCGCCACCCGCACCGCTCGAGCCGCCAGGGCCAGAAGCCGACCCGGCGGGTGTGCCTCCCGCCCCGCCGGCACCCTGGCCGGCCGGCGCGATGTTCAGCTCGTCGATCTGGACCGCCCGCTGCACGAAGGGCCCGGGCTGCGGGGCGACGCTCGTGAACCCGGTGGCGGCCGACCACTCGACGGCATCGTCCGAGCCGCCAGCCGCGAGGGCGGCAGGGAATCCCGCGGGCGCGGCCGCGCCAACCGACGAGCGCATGAGCGGCAGCGCCGTCGCGGTCGCGGACGCCGACCCTCGACCGGCGAGCGGCGTTGCGCGCGCAGCCGTCGCGCGCTCCTCGCGCTGGAGTGCAACGGCACGGGCGGACCACGGCGCCGGACGATCCACGTCCACGGCCGCTCCGGGGGCCCACCCGGACCACCCTCCCGTGACGGCCGCAGCCGGGATCGCGAACCGGAGGGGAGCCGGGAATGGGTCGGTCAGCGGGGCGCGGGAAAGGGTGGACACCGCCCGCGGGAGATCCGGGCGCATGGACCGACCGGCGACCAACGGGACCGTCGCGGGCGTGTCGCGGAACGCCGGTTGGCCGCGCGCCGGTTGGCCGCCGACCGTCTGCGACGACCCGGCCGGGGTGTCCACCGCCGGGCTGCGCTGCACGGGCGCGGTGGCGGCGGGCCCATCGTCGCCGGCCGGACCGAAGCCCGCCGAACCGTCGATCGGCGCCCGCTGCAGACCAGCCAGCGCGAGCGGCACGGTCCCGTCCGCCGGTGCGTCGCCGGCCTCGGCGTCCGCCGGTGCGTCGCCGGGCGCGCGCCGCGACACGGCGAGCGGCAGATCCCCGACCAGCGGCCGAGACTCTCCGGAGCCGTAGGGGATGGCCTCGCCTCCCGGTAGGGCAGAGCCCGTCGTCTCGACGGTGTCGGCCGGGCCGCCGGCAGGTGACGGTTCGGCGGCAATCGCCGCGTGCGGCGCCCGCGAGAGATCCGTCGTCGGACCGGCATCAGCAGCGTCCGGCGCCGACCCGGGACCCTGAAGCGTGACGGCCCGGCGTGCGACCACGAGGCGCGGAAGCGCAGCGGCCGTCCCGGCGGCCGCCACAACGGGTGGAGCCGACGCCGCCGGCTCGGGCGCCGAGATCGGCGCCGCGGATGCGTAGGCGCGCCGCGCGACTGGCATCTCCGAGCCGCCACTCGCCCGCACGGACCATGGGGGTGGACCCGCCAGGGGCGCCCCCAACCCCAGGCGCCGGGATTCGCCCAGGGATCGCCGGCCGACGACCACAGGCCCACGTTCGGCGTTTGCCCCCGGGCGAGCGGGCCCGGTTTCGGCAGCCGGCTCCCCGACGGGCGGGTCAGCGGACGCTGTCGCACCCGGGTCGGTGGTGGTCACGGCCGGCGGCCCTGACTTCGCAGGGGCGGCGGGCGCGGGCTCCGGCGCCGCGTGCATAGCTGCCGTGCCCG
>JARLHH010000064.1 GCA_031292335.1 Candidatus Limnocylindrales bacterium
CCGGCAGCCGGGCTCGGCCCGGTGGCCCGCCCTGCCCTGCCACCGCGTGACGCCGCGACGGGCCGCCGTCCCTCCGCTCCGGGCGTCCCACCATCCCTCCGCTCCGGGCGGTCGCTGCCGGTCGGGCCGGGCGCAATGATGCGTGGGTCGCAGGTCGGGGGAGCGACCGGGGAGTCGTACGCCCGCACGGCCGCGGTGCCGGGCTATGCCACGCCGCGCACCGGGTTCGGGCTGCCGAGCCTGCGCCGCAACATCTGCCCCCACTTCTACATGACGGGCATTCCCGGCTCCGTCCCGATCCAGGCACCGCACCTGCTCAAGGCCCTGGTGCGCCAGGAGCAGACCGTGTCCCGCTGCCAGCTGCGAGGCGGCGTCCACATGGAGCAGGGGTACGTCTACGACGTCTGCCTGGGGTCGCGCTTCAACCAGTGCGTCTTCTACGAGGACGACCTGGGCTCGTGAGCGGGGCGGAGGGCGACGACCTCCCGGACTCCTTCGCCGGGTCGGTTGCCGCGCTCCAGGCGCGCGGCCGATTCGGGATCCGCCTGGGCCTGGGCCGGACCCGGGCGCTGCTGGCCGGCCTCGGGAACCCCGAGCGCGAGATCCGCGGTGCGCTGATCGGAGGGACCAACGGCAAGGGCAGCGTGGTGGCGCTCGTGGGTGCCTGCCTCGCCGCCGCGGGGTACCGGGTCGGGGAGACGCCCAAGCCGCATCTCGTCAGCTACCGCGAGCGGATCCGGGTCGCCGGCCGCCCGATCTCCGAGGCCGACTTCGCGCGCCTCGTGCGAGCAGGGCTCCCGGTCGCCGATCGCGTCGCTCGTCGCCACGGCCCGCCGACCGAGTTCGAGCTGCTGACCGCGCTCGCCCTCCGCCACTTCGCGGACGAGGGCGTGGATCTCGCGGTCGTGGAGGTCGGCCTGGGCGGGCGGCTCGATGCCACGCACGCCTGGGACGGCGGGGTTGCCGCCATCACGAACGTCGACCTCGACCACATGGAGCACCTGGGGCCGACGGTCGTGGCGATCGCCCGCGAGAAGGCGGCCATCATCATGCCCGGCGACCTGGCGATCACGGGCGCGGCGGGGGCCGCCCTCGGGCCCATTCGGCGGCGGGCCGGGTGGGTCCGGGCCGCGCTGGTGGAAGTGGCCCCGGCGCCCGTGCTGGCGGCCGACCTGGGCGGCCTGCTCGTGGAGCTGCCGGGCCTGGGCTCGACCCGGGTCGGCCTGCTGGGGAGGCACCAGGCGGCGAACGTGGCGGTCGCGGACGCGGTGCTCGACGCGCTGGGCACGGCCGGGATCGCGCAGGTCGGCCCGGATGCCCGGCGTGCAGGCTACGCGGCGGCCCGCTGGCCGGGCCGCCTGGAGCTGCTCCGGCTCCCGGGTGCCGGACCGGGCGGGAGCGACGCGGAGGTGCTCCTGGACGGGGCGCACAACCCGGCCGGGGCCCGTTCGCTTGCCGCCGCGCTCGACGAGCTGCGGCCGCTCCTGCGCGGCGCCCGCGATGACCGCGATGAACGCGAGGAACGCGATACCCCCGCCGGCGGGGCGGCCCCGGCCGGGGTCCCGGTGACGCTCGTGGTGGGCATGATGGCCGACAAGGACGTCGATGGCGTGATCGCGGCGTTCCGGACGTCGGGCGCGCTGGCCGGCGCACACGTCGTCGCGACCGCGGTTCCGGGCGGGCGCGCGCTGGGCGCGGACGCCCTCGCGGCGCGCTGGATCGCAGCCGATGGGGAGGCGGACGTCCGGTCGGTGCCGGACCCGGGCGCAGCCATCGAGCGCGCGGTCGCGACCGCGGACGGCCCGGTCGTCGTCGCCGGATCGCTCTACCTGGTGGGAGCGGCGTGGGCGCGGCTGGTGGACGACCCGGAGCTCCGCGACCCGGTCGCCGCGACCCGGGCGTAGGATCCCGGCACCATGCGCGAGCCTGCCACCCCTCCTCCCGGCCCCGCGGACCTCGCCGGCCGCCCGCGCGACCTGCCCGGCGAGCGCGGCGTGGTGCCGCCGGACCCGGACCGCGGCGGAGGGGCGGCGACGCCGTCCTTCGCCACGCCGCCGGATGCCCGATCGGGTCTGCCCGGCCGGCCGCTACCACTCCGGATCGGGCCGCGAACCTTCGACTGGGGAAGCCGGACGTTCGTGATGGGGATCCTCAACGTCACGCCGGATTCGTTCTCCGGCGACGGGCTGATCGCGGCCGACGGCGATCCGGCGCGGGCCGCCGTGGCGCTGGCCCGCGCGATGGCCGCGGCGGGCGCCGATCTCCTCGACGTGGGAGGCGAGTCTTCACGGCCGGGCCATGCCTCGGTGAGCGAGGCCGACGAAATCGCCCGGGTCGTGCCGGTCGTCCGCGCCCTGCGCGAAGCGCTGCCCGACATGCCGCTGTCGGTCGACACCACGAAGCCCGCCGTCGCCGAGGCGGCACTCGCGGCCGGCGCGCACCTGCTGAACGATGTCTGGGGGGTCGCGCCGGACGCCCGGCTCGCGCGGGTCGCGGCCGCCCACGGCGTCCCCCTGGTCGTCATGCACAACCGGGCCGAGGCGCGCTACGTGAACCTGGTCCCGGAGGTTCTCGCCGACCTCCAGGCCGCGCTCGAGCGGGCGCTGGCCGCCGGGGTCGCCTGGGATCGCCTCATCGTGGATCCCGGGTTCGGGTTCGGGAAGGCGCCCCGCCACAACCTGGCGCTGCTGCGGGAGCTGGGGGCATTCCGGCTCCTGGGCCGCCCGATCCTGCTGGGGACCTCCCGCAAGTCGACCCTGGGCAAGGTCCTCGACCTGCCGCCCGGGGAGCGCTCGGAGGCGACCCTGGCGACCACGGCGCTCGCCGTCGCGGCGGGCGTGGACATGGTCCGGGTGCACGACGTGCGACCGAACGTCCGCGCCGCCCGCATGGCCGACGCGGTCGTGCGTGGCTGGAACCCGGAGGAGGAAGGGTGACCGACCGGATCGAGCTGCGCGGGATGCGCTTCGCGGGTCGCCACGGCGCGTTGCCGCACGAAGCGCTGGAAACCCAGCCGTTCGAGGTGGACGTGATCCTGGAGCTCGACCTCGGGCCCGCCGGGACGACCGACGACCTGGCGCGGACCGTGGACTATGGCGACGTGTTTCGCCGGGCGAGGGCCGTCGTCGAGGAGGGGCCCCACGTTGGGCTGATCGAGACGCTGGCCGAGCGGATCGTGGCCGACGTGCTGGCCGGCCAGCCTGCCGTCGAGGCGGTCACGGTCCGCGTGCGCAAGCCCCGGGCGCCGCTTCCCGGAAGCTTCGCCTGGGCCGGGGTCGAGATCCGGCGCGAGCGCGGGCGCGCCTGAACGAGACCCGCGGCCGCTCAGAGGTTGGCGGGGCGGGTTCCCAGCGTCACCGTCAGCGTGATGGTCTTGCCATCCCGAAGGACATCGAGCGCCACGGTCGTACCCGGCGTGTACTGGGTGAGGATGTCGTCGAGCGGGCTGACCGCCGTGATCGGGATCCCATCGACGGCCGTGATGATGTCGCCTTCCTTCAGGCCGGCCTTGGCCGCGGGGCTGTCGGGGACCACCGCCGGGCTCGTGCTGCCGGCGGAGGCCGGCGCGAGCCACGCCCCGGTGCTCACCGGGAGCTTCTCCTGGTCGGCGATCTGCAGCGTCAGGGCCTGGTAGCGGATCCCGATCCAGGGGCGCGCCAGCTTCTGGCCGGCGAGGGCCTGCTCCATGATCGGCTTGGCGATGTTGATCGGGATCGCGAAGCCGATCCCCTCGGCCGTCTGGGCGACGGCGGTGTTGATGCCGACGACGTCGCCGTTGGCGTCGAGGAGCGCACCGCCCGAGTTGCCCGGGTTGATCGCCGCGTCCGTCTGGATGAGATTGTTGATCTGGGTGCCGTCCTGGACCTGGATCGTGCGCCCGAACGCGGAGATGATCCCCGCGGTCACCGAGTTCGTGTACGTGCCCAGCGGGCTGCCGATGGCGATCGCCAGCTGGCCCACCTTTGCCGTGGACGAGTTCCCGATCGGCGCGGTCGGCAGCCCCGTCGCTTCGACCTTCACGATCGCCAGGTCGGTCAACGTGTCGATCCCGTAGATCGTGCCGCTGAACTGGCGGCCGTCCTGGAGCGCGACCTCGAGCTGGGTGCTGCCCGCGACGACGTGCTTGTTGGTGACGATCCAGCCGTTCGAATCGAAGATCACGCCCGAGCCGATCCCCGTCGTCGGGATCTGGCCGAACGGGTCGTTGGGGTTCTCCGATGCGCCCGACTCGGTGATCGTGACGATCGCGGGCGAGACGTTGGCGGCGGCGACCGTGATCGCCGACTGCTCGTTGGCGGCAGGCTGCGACGCGGTCACCGTCTGACCCTGGACGGCGGCCGGCGTGGCGGCGGGCCGATCGATCGATCCCGACGCGCGAAGCAGGCCGTACGTCCCGGCCGACGCGAGCGTCGCCGAGACGAGCGAGACGGCGACCACGAGGCCGAGGAGCCTGCCCCCGCCGCGGTTTCCCCCGCCGGCGGGAGCGGCGGCAGGGGCCGGGCGTGTCCAGCCGGAGGCGGCCGCCTCGGCGCTCGCGGGATCGAACCAGTGCTCGGGGGTGGGCCGGGGCGCCTGCTCTGCGTCGTCCTCGGTCGCGGCCCACGCCGGCCGACGGTCGGCGGCCGGCGCGTAGCTGACCGGCCGGGTCGGCGCGTCGTCGACGGGCGCGGCAGGTGCCGCCGACACCAACGGCGCGGGCCAGGGGTCGCCCACGGGTTGGGTCGGAACGGGGTCGGGCGCCGTTTCGAAGGGCTCGCTCATGCCTGCGGGATCACTCCAGGATCGGTCGGACGCGGTGTCCGGTGGGCCGTTGGCCATGATGGCAGGGTCAGGTTCAGGCGCGGGCTGCGCGTCTATGAAGAATTCACCACCTCGCCCGGTTCCGGGGCGGACGGCGCGACCGGCGGCGGCTCCGACCCGTCAGCGGCCCGAGCGGTGACCGTGCGAGGGTCCCGCACCAGGACCACGCTGAAGGTCGAGCCGTGGCCGACCCGGCTCTCCACGCTGATCCGGCCGGCGTGCATGTCGACGATCGACTTCACGATCGC
>JARLHH010000065.1 GCA_031292335.1 Candidatus Limnocylindrales bacterium
CGATGCGGCGGCGCGCTGCATCGCCGCGTGGAGTGCCTCGACCTCCTCGAGGTCGGCGTCCGTCATTCGAGGGACCCCGAGGCGAGCTGCAAGGCACTCGAGCTCGGAGCGGACGGCGTACGCCTCCAGGAGCTCGTGCGTTCTTGGCCAGCGCACACGGGCGCCCCGGAACGGGAAAGTCTCCACCACGCCCAGCGCGTCGAGGCCCCGCAGCGCCTCGCGGACGGGCGCCTGGCTCGTTCCCAGCTCACGGGCCACTCTCGTCTCCACGATGCGCGAATGGGGCGGATAGCGGCCCGCGAGGATGTCCTGGAGAAGGCGGTCCTTGACCTGCTCGGCGAGCACGCTGCGCGGGATCGCGTCGTCGTCGGACATCGGGCTCCTCTGGGCGTGGGGCACCCGCAAGTCTAGCGCGACACCGGAGCCGGAAGCGGTACCGCCCAGAGCGCCTCGTCGGCGGCTGCAGCCGCGCGTCCGGTTTGACGTGCCACCGCGAGTCGCTTCGCGTGGGCTGCGCCAGACGAGCAACGGCGCCGGGCAGCAGCCCGGCGCCGTCGTGATGAGCGTCGCGACGAGATGTGCCGGCGCCGGCCCCCCTCCGGCGCCGGTCCGGGTCAGGTGAGTGGGACGGTGGCCACCTTTGCTCGCCAGGGAACCCCCAGCTTGGGCAGCAGGAATCGGTCCAGGCCGTAGTAGCCTGCCACCTTCCAGCCCAGGATCAGGCCGATCGCGAGGGCGAACATGATCGGGTTCACCGACGTGGAGCCGGCGAGCAGGTAGGACATGTTCATCACGATCCCGAAGAAGGCCGCGACCCCGACGAGGGCGCCGACGAGCAGGGCAATGCCCACCGCGAGCTCTCCGAGGGTGATCAGGACGGCGAACCAGCCCTGGGCATGGTGGTCGATGAGGAACTGCAGGAACGCCCGGTACCAGTCGAACGTGATCGGGGCTGAGCCCTGGGCGGGGACCTTGACGGCGCTCTGCCAGTAACCCAGGAGCGGGGCTCCGCCGTCCATCCAGCCCGTGCCACTGAGCTTGTGCCAGCCGGCCACGGCCCACTCGAAGCCCAGGAAGATGCGGATCGGCAGCCAGAACAGGCCCGCCCGCGTGTTGCTGAAGAGATACCGCGTGAAGGCCGGCCCTTCCACCTCGACGACTTCAGCGCCGGGCGTCTTGCGGTCCTCGAACATCAGGATGATGACGACGATCGTGAGCACCCAGAACGCCACGGTCGCGATGTCGTTCTCGGTCGTCCCCGGCTTCGGGTAGACCCACGGGTTCTCCATGTAGACCAGGATCACCGCCGCGATCAACGCGAGCGGCGTCACCAGGTTGCGGTATCGCGCCCCCATCCAGATCCTCCCTGCATGTGCTTGCCGATGGCGGCGTGGCCACGCTCCCGGAGCGCTCCATGCCGAAGCCCGCGCGATGCGGCCCCCCAGCGTTGCCGGACCCTATCACGTGTCACGTCGGACGGGAATGAGTGCGGATTCCACATAGCGCCGGGCTGTCGGCCGAGCCCCGCAGGCCGGATCGAGCTCGCCGGGGAGCTAGGGAACCAGGCCGCCGGGCACGAGCGGCAACCCGCGCAGCCGGACGCCTGTCGCGGCGAAGATCGCGTTCGCGAGCGCCGGGGCGATCGTGATGATGGGCGTCTCGCCACCTCCGGCGGAGGGCAGGTCCCGGCGGTCGAGCAGCACCACTTCGACCGGCGGCACGTCGCCGATCCGCGGGACCCGGTAATCGGCCAGGGATGCGTTCGTGATCGCCCCGGCCTCGAAATGGATCGCCTCGAAGAGCGCGCCGCCGAGGCCCATGATCGTGGCCCCCTCCACCTGGTTCGCCAGGCCGTCGGGGTTGACGATCGCGCCGCATTCGAACACGGTCACGATCCGTTCGATCTCGACGCGCCGGTCGTCGCCGACGCGGACGGCCACGCCCGTGGCGACGCGGGCCCCCTTCTCGACACCGCCGGCGATCCCCAGCCCGGAACCGGGCGCGGCACTCCTGGTGGACCAGCCGATCCGGTCGGCCGCGGTCCGCAGGACGGTGACCAGTCGCTCGTCGCGCACGTGGGCGAGGCGGAGCTCCAGCGGGTCGATGCCGAGGGCGTGCGCCAGCTCGTCCATGTGCGACTCGCGGGCGAAGTGGTTCGCCGTCGCGGCCAGGGCCCGGTAGGAGCCCTGCACGAGCGGCGAATCGGCCGGCTGGAAGTCGAGCCGCTGGTTGGGGATGCCGTACGGGCCGACCACGCCGAACGGGCCGGAGTTCGTGTTGCGCATCTCCCAGGCCGTGATCGCACCGTCGCGGAGCGCGCCGCTCCGAACGTCGATCACCGCCGCGGGCCGGAGGTGGCCCTGCCGGAACTCCTCCTCGCGGCTCCAGCGCACCTTGACGGGGCGGCCGGTGGCGCGCGCCAGCCGGGCCGCCTCGGCCGAGACCCCGCCCCCGTGCTTGCCGCCGAAGCCGCCGCCGGTGTCGGGCACGATCACGCGCACGGCCTCCTCGGGAACGCCGAGCGTCTCGGCGAGCTCGCGGCGCACGCCGAAGGGCACCTGCGTCCCGCACCACACGGTCAGCCGAGCCGCGTCCCACTCCGCCAGCGCAACGCGCGTCTCGAGGGGGACGTGGGCGATGTATGACGTGGCGTAGGTGGCGTCGAGCCTGACCGGCGCCGCGGCGAGCGCCGCCTCGAGGTCGCCCACCTCCTGGTGGAAGGCGCCCTCCCAGCCCAGGTCCTCGACCGGGTGGGTACGAAGGTGCTCGACGAGATCGACCTCCGACGGCTGGGGCGCCAGGTCCCAGGCGGCCTCGATCGCCCCCAGCGCCCGTCCCGCGCTGAACGGGTCCGCGGCGACGACGCCGACGAATGGGCCCTCCTGGACGACCGTCACGCCCGGCATCGCGACGGCCCGCGTGACGTCGACCGAACGGAGCGTCGCGCCGACCGCCGGTGCTCGCAGCACCCGCCCGTGGAGCATCCCCGGACGGGCCAGGTCGGATGGATAGCGCCGGGCGCCCGTCACGATGCCCGGTCCGGTGACGCGAGGCGCCGGACCTCCGACGAGTTTCGCGGCGGGTCCCGGTGTCAGCGCAGCGCCGGGCGAGGCAACCTCGACCCGGCGCATCCCGCGCACGAGATCCCCGTAGGTGGCGGAGCGCCCCGTGTCCGGGTGCCGGACGGCGCCGTCGGCTGCGACGAGCTCGGCGGGCGCGACGCCCCAGCCGGCGGCGGCGAGCCCGAGCAGGTGATCGCGCGTCGCGGCGGCGGCCGCGCGAAGCTGCTCGCCGGCATCCGGCATGGAGCGGCTCCCGAAGGTGCCCCGGTCGTACGGGCACAGGTCCGTGTCGCCCATCACCAGGCGGACCGCCGGGTGGCCAACCCGAAGCTCTTCGGCGACCCGCAACGAGAGCGCGGTGCGGTTGTCCTGGCCGACGTCGACCTTCCCGGTGAAGGCGGTGACCACGCCGTCGGCACCGACGTGCAGCCAGGCGTCCGCGCTGGTCGACCAGCGGGCAGCGTTCGGCGCCTCGCCGGACTCCAGGACGACGACAAGGCCCTCCGGGAGCACGTCGAAGTAGTCCCGCTCCGCGGCGCTCGCCAGGTCCCACGGTTGCCTCGGCCGCGGTGAGCCGGACGGAAGGTCAGTGCCCGCCGCGACCGGCGCGGCCCACTCCCCGGCGGCGCCGTCGCGCGCGAGGTCGGCGGCCCGGCGCACGGCCCGCAGGATCCGGGGGTAGGTGCAGCAGCGGCACAGGTTGCCGGCGAGAGCCGACCGGACCCGGGCATCGTCGGGGTCGGCGTGCCGTGCGAGGAGAGCGACCGTGCTCATGATCATGCCTGCCGTGCAGTAGCCGCACTGGAACGCACCGGCCTCCAGGAAGGCCCGCTGGACGGGATGCAGCCGGCCGTCGTGCGCCAGGCCCTCGACCGTCGTGATGACGTGGCCGGCGGCGTCCGAGACGTGCGCCTGGCAGGCCCGGACGGGCTCGCCGTCCAGGAGCACGGTGCACGCGCCGCACTCGCCCTCGCCGCAGCCGGGCTTGGCGCCGGTCAGGCCCAGCTCCTCGCGCAACGCGAAGAGCAGGCTCCGATCCGGCCCCGGCGCGAACTCCCGTGCGACGCCGTTCACGACGACCTGCCTGGAGCCAGCCATTCCCATACCTCGCGTCATCCTGCCGGAGCGCCCAGCATACGCCGGGCGCGGCGAGCCTCCGGCAGCCGGGCCGACGAGCAGTCGAGCGTTCAGGAGGGCTTCAGGGAGCGGCCCCACGATCCCCGGATGCACACGCGAGGCTCCTGATGCACACGAACGGCCGGCGGCTTGCCTGGCTCGCCCTTGTCGTCCTCCTGCTTGTCGTCGTGGGTGCGGTCGGCTATCGGCTGGGCGTCGCGCACGGCGGCGGCGCCAATGCGGCGGTGGTGCGCGGCTTCGGCTTCCGCTACCCCGGGATCGGGCTGCTGGGTTTCCTGGGACCGCTCGTTCTGGTCGGGCTCGCCGTCACGTTCATCGTCCTGCTCGTCCGCGAGCCTGCCCGGCCCCCCACGCCCCCGGAACGGCGCGATGGGAGCGGTGACGTCGACCGGCTTCGGGAGCTCGCCACGCTGCACGCCCAGGGCCACCTGACCGACGAGGAGTTCGCGGCGGCCAAACGCAAGCTGCTCGGCCTGTAGGCCGGCCAGGAAGGGACATCGACCAGTGCAACCCGATCGACCGCCGGCGCGTGGCCGGTTCCGCTCCCGGGCGTGGCTCGTCGTCGCTTTCGTCGTGCTCGTCGCGGTGGGCGTCGGCGCAGCCGGCTTCGTCTACTTCTTCGACCAGTCCGTCCCGGCGGCCGTCTCGCTCGGCTCGGCAACGTCGCCGGCAACCGGCGCCGGTTCCGCCGGCGCCCCCGCGACGGCCGTGACGTTCGGCTCGGCCGCCCCGGCCAGCTCAGCCGCTGGATCGACGGCCGCCGGCGGCACCTCGATCGCCACCGGGGCGGGCAGCCTCGACGGGACGTGGACCGTCGATACGTCCATCGGGAGCTTCTCGGACTTCACCGACAGCTTCGTCGGCTATCGCGTCGCGGAGCAGCTCGCCAACGTCGGTGCGACCACCGCGGTCGGCCGAACCCCGAAGGTGAGTGGCACGCTGACCGTGTCAGGCACGTCGATCACGGCCGTGTCGATCACGGCCGATCTCACGGCCCTCCAGAGCGACCGCTCGATGCGTGATGGGCAGCTCCACACCCAGGCGCTCCAGACCGACACGTACCCGACGGCGACGTTCGTGCTCGCCGACCCGATCAAGCTCGACCACCTCCCGGCGGAGAGCGAGACCATCAGCGTCACCGCGGTCGGCGATCTGACGCTCCACGGCGCGACGAAGCGCGTCTCGATCCCGCTCCAGGCGAAGCTCGCGAACGGCGTGGTCACCGTCGTGGGGTCGCTCCCGATCGCGTTCGCCGACTACTCCATCGCCCCGCCCCAGTCGATGATGGTCCTCTCGGTGGCCGACAACGGCACCATGGAGCTGCAGCTCCACTTCACGAAGGGCTGAGCCCGGCGCGCGGCTCACCCGGGATGAACCCCCGGCGCCGGCCGGCGCCTCGCGATGAAGGCGTAAAGGACTCTGAACTATCAGCAACGTTTCAGGAATCGGGACGACCCTCGTTCCCAGCGTTCCGAGCCACTCACAGAGGAATCGATACGACCATGGATGACAATCTCAGCCAGTTCTCTCCGCCCGAGGAGACCGCACCCACCTGGGAACCGGTCGCGCCCGCAACGTCGGCCGCACCCGAACGTCCGATGGAGACTGCGCCGAGCCAGACCCGCTTCACCAACAGCGGCGGGGCACCCGCACCCCGGGCGACGCGCCGGCGGGCCGTCGCAGGCATGGCGGCCGTCGCGATCGCCGCGGCCGCGCTCGCATCCGGCGGCACGACCATCGCGCTCGTCGCATCGGGCGCCCTGGTTCGTCCCGCCGTTACCGTCGTGTCGGCGAACGCGCCGGCAAGTGTCGTCAGCTACGTGACGTCGGGGTCCTCCGGGACAGGCGCCACGGACGGCTCGTCGAATTCGGCGGCTGCCCAGACGAGCGGCAGCGTGGTCTCGGCGGCCGCGCGGGTCAGCCCGGCCGTCGTCACGATCATCACCTCCAGCGCCGCGGGCAGCACCGGCTCCGGCCAGATCCAGGATCCGTTCGGCCCGGGCTTCGACCCGTTCGGCCAGGGCAACGGCAACGGCAGCGGCAACGGCGGCGGGACGCAGGGCGGCGGGACGCAGGGCGGCAACGGATCCAATGGCTCGGGCACCCTCCCCGGCAGCGGGACCCAGGGCCAGTCGCTCTACGGCCTCCCCGCTGGCCAGACCCCGGTCAGCGTCGGCTCCGGGGTGATCTTCAACTCGAACGGCTGGATCCTCACCAACCATCACGTCGTGTCCGAGTCCGGGACACTCACCGTCCAGCTCTCCGACGGCCGCTCGTTCCCGGCCACGGTCTACGGCACCGACACGCTCACCGACCTCGCGATCGTCAAGATCGACGCGACGGGGCTCCCGACCGCCACGCTCGGCGACTCGTCGGCCCTCCAGCTCGGGCAGACCGTCATCGCGGTCGGCGACCCGCTCGGCACGTACCCGGGCACGGTCACGGTGGGCGTCGTCTCCGGTGTGGACCGCTCCATCACGGACACGACCGGCAGCCTGGATGACCTGATCCAGACGGACGCGGCCATCAATCCCGGCAACAGCGGCGGCCCCCTGGTCGCCACGAACGGCGCGGTGATCGGCATCGACACGGCCGTCGCCGGGTCGGCCCAGGGGATCGGCTTCGCGATCCCGATCAACGTGGCCATCCCGCTGACCCAGCAGGCGCTCGCCGGGCAGAAGCTGGCCCGGCCGTGGGTCGGCATCCAGTACCAGTCGCTCGACGCCGGCCTGGCCGCGCGGAACAACCTGTCCGTGAGCGAAGGTGCCTGGATCACGTCGGACGGAAGCGGCTCGGCCGTCCAGGCCGGCAGCCCGGCCGCGGCGGCGGGGCTCCGTGAGAACGACGTCATCATCGCCGTGGACGGGACGAAGGTGGACACGAACCACCCGCTCGTCGAGCTCCTCGCATCCCACGCCCCGGGCTCCACGGTCACCTTCACCGTGCGGCGCGGAACGACGGACCTGACCGTGCGGGTGACGCTCGCGACGCGTCCGGCGACCACGAACTAGCGCTCCACCTCGGGGCCGGCTCGCCCCTCCGGGCCGGCCCGCTCTCCTCTCGAAGCCGGCCCCGTCCCCGGGGCCGGCTTCTACGTGCCTGCCCGCAATCCGATCTGCGCCGCTGCCCGAACAGGTGGGCAAGCCGGCCGCCAAGGGACCGGAAGACAGACAGGAGACACCCACGATGTTCGAACGCATCCGCCGAGTGGCGACCGTCGCCGGCGCTGCCGCGATGCTGCTCGTCGTCGCCGGCAACGTTGCCGCGGCGAGCCCCGCGAAGCTGACCGCGGTCGTCGCGACCGACGACACCGGCTCCCCGGCCGCCGGCATGGCCTGGATCCGTGTCCTGCACGCGTCGCCCGACGCTCCCGCCGTCGACGTCTACGTCGACGGCGCCAAGGCGATCACCGATCTCGCCTTCGGCTCGATCACCGACTACACGCCGGTCGCCGCCGGCAGCCATGCCATCAAGGTCTGCGCCACCGGCAGCACCACCGTGTGCCCCATCGACGTGCCCGCCCTCGCGGTCGCGGACGGCATGAAGTACACCATCGCCGCGACCGACGAGCTCGCCAAGATCACCGCCCAGGTGATCACGGACGCGCCGTCGGCCACCCTGACCGACAGCGCCCAGGTCCGCGTCGTCCACTTCTCGGCCGATACGCCGGCCGTGGACGTCCTGACCGCCGATGGCGCATCCAAGCTCGTGACCAACGTCGCCTACCCGAACGCATCGAGCTACCTCTCGCTCCCGGCGAGCACCTACTCGGTGAAGGTCTGCGCCGCTCCGGGTGACACGGTCTGCCCGCTTGGACCGCTCTCCCTCACCGTCGCCAACGGCAAGGCCTACTCGGTCTTCGCGGTCGGCTCTCTGACGGCGCTCCTGGCTACGCCGGCGCCCTCTGCGACCCCGACCGCCTCCATGACCCCGCCGCCCACCAGCACGCTGGGCAGCACGGGCGACGCCTCGACCCCGGGCTCCGGCCTGGCGCTGGGGATCCTCGCGCTCGCGTTCGTCTCCGTCCTGGGGATCGGCGTGGTCCGCCCCCTCGCAGCGCGCCGAGCACGCCGCTAG
>JARLHH010000362.1 GCA_031292335.1 Candidatus Limnocylindrales bacterium
CCCCGGCGCAGCGCTGCCCGGGCCGCCGGAGCCCGCCGCCGGGCTCGAGGCGGGAAGGGGCGCGCGCACGACGACCGACGCGTGCACGGACGGCGCGCCGACCCAGCCCTTCGCGTCTACCGCGCGGACCGTGTACCACCAGGTTCCCGGCGTCGGTGGGCGGTCGGCCGCCAACACGGTGGCGGTCAGCCCGCTCGTGCGGCCGGCCAGCGTGGCGGGCCCGCCCGGAAGCGGCGAGCGGTAGACGACGTATCCCCCGTCCGCCGCGGGGACCGGACCCCACCGCACGGACACGGCCGCCCCGGACGCCGCCTGGGGCGCCGCCACGAGCCCGGCCGGCGCAGCCAGCGGCGCCGGGATCGGTTCGCTCGGGACGAGGACCGCGCCCGCGAGCGGCGGCAGGTCCACGGTGAGCGCGCCGTCGACGCTCGTGAGCGTCGTGCCGCGCGTCCGATCGGTGAACCGCACGCCGTCCGGAACACCGGTGCCGGTCCCGAGCGCATCGGCGAGCGGGATCCGGATGCGTGCCGCCTTGTCCGGATCCGGGTTCAGGGCGACGATCGCGAGGCCGGTCCCGTCGTCGTACCGGCTGTAGGCCAGCGTCCGGTCGCGATCGTTCGTCACGAGGAACTGGAGTGCGCCGTCACGCAGGACCGGAAGGTCCGCCCGGAGCGCCGCGACGGTCTGGTACCAGGCGTGGAGGGAGGCGTCCGCAGAGGCGGGCAGCGCCCCGCCGACGCCGAGGACCGGGAAGGTACGGCGGTCGTCCGGATCGTCGGCCCCGGTCAGCCCGAGCTCGTCGCCGTAGTAGATGGTGGGCGCACCGGGGAGCGTGAACTGGAGCAGCGTGGCAAGGCGGAGGCGGGCCTTGGCCACGGCCAGGTTCGCGGGCGCCTCCTTCGACGTCGCGTCGCCGGGCGCAAGCGACCAGAGGATTCGCTCGGTGTCGTGGGAATCCAGGAGGTTCCAGGCGGTCCGGGCCGCGAACGCCGGCATGTCCTCGTACATTCCCAGGATCTTGCCGGCGAACAGGCTGGGCGGCTGCGCGGTGGCCCCGGCGTCGGGGAACCCCTCCTGCCCGATCGTGCCGAGGTACCCCGTGACCGCGTTCTGGAACCGGTAGTTCATTGTCGTGTCGGCCGTGTCGCCGCGGATCTCTGGGAGGACCTGGTCGCGCTGCCAGGCCTCCGCGACGATGACCGCGTCAGGATTGGTGCCCTTGACGGCGGTCCGGAAGGCCGGCCAGAAGTCGGATCCGAAGCTCGGGTCGGTCATCGCATCCAGGCGCCAGCCGGCGGCGCCCGCCCGGAGCCAGGTTCGGGCGATCGCGTTCGGGCCCTCGTAGAGGAGCGCCCGAACCCCCGCGTCCCGCTTGTTCAGGACCGGGAGCGAGGCGACGTTGGACCAGCGGGCGTAGTCCATCGTGTGCGGACCGTCGGGCCCGGCGCAGGGTCCGCCCACGAGCGGCGTGAACGTGAACCAGCTCCGGTACGGAGATGCCGTTGACTCGCAGGCGCCGAGCGTGGCGAAGTGGCCGTAGCGGTCGAAGTACGGCGAATCAGAGCTCACGTGGTTGAAGACGCCGTCGAGCACGATGTGCATCCCGCGCGCCTCTGCGGCGCTGACGAGCGCCGCCCAGGAGGCCGCGTCACCGAACCGCGGGTCGATCAGGCGATAGTCGCGGGTGTCGTACGCATGGTTGGAGGCGGCCGAAAAGATGGGGTTCAGGTAGAGCACGCTGACGCCCAGCTTCTCGAGGTAGTCCAGGTTCCGGGTGATGCCGGCCAGGTCGCCCCCGAACCACTCGTTGCTCGCCGTCGCCGGGTTGGGCCGGGCGCCCCACGGGCGTCGCACCGGGCGGTCCGACTCGTCGGGAGGCCAGGCGTAGCGCGCCGCGTTCGTGTTCACGTCGTTGGCCGGGTCGCCGTTCCGGAACCGGTCCGGGAAGATCTGGTAGACCACGGCCCCGTCGAGCCACGGGACGGCCTGTGTGCCGGGCACGTATACGGTGACGACCCAGCCGGTGTCCACGCCAATGCGGGTGACGGCGCCGCGGCCGCCGTCGAGCAGCGCGTCGTCGGCGTAGTAGTCCCGAGCCGCACCGTCGGCGACGACGAACCGGTAGTGGAGGGTTGTCGGGACGGCGGGCGTGATCGTCGCTTCCCACCAGTCGCAGGTTCCCAGCGCGTCCTGCGGCTGCTCGGCGCAGGGGACGCCGACCGCCGCGAGCGTCATCGGCGTGTCGCTGGAGCGGTGCGTGACGTCGTCGGTGACGTGGAGCGTCACGCCGGTCGCATCCGCATGGAACGTCCGGAAGCGCAGGCGGATCGGCGCGCCGGCCGGCGACGCCCCCTGCGGGCTCCGATAGGCAGGGTCGCGGCTGTCGTGCCCGAACCCCAGCGGGTCCAGCCGCCCGTCCGCGGCCGGCGGCCCGGCCGGGTAGGCGGTCGCGGCCCCGCCGGACGCGTCGAAGGCGACGACCACGGCGCCGGTGAGGCCCGGTGTCGGCACCTCGATCACGTGGCCTGCCGAGCCCTCCACGAGCTGCAGACACGCCCCCGGGACAAGGCTGACGACCGCGGTCGAGATGCCGTCTCCATCGGGGTCGAACAACACCGCCGCAGGGTCGACAGGTGGTGGCGCGGCGGGCACCGAAGGGCAGGGCCCGGTTTGCTGCCAGGCCCACGCGAACGTGTCCGCGGTCGACGAAGTCGCCGCGAGCCGGGTCGCATCGAAAGCGAACGTGACAGCCTGTGGCCCGCTCAGCTGGAGCCGCACGTCGGCGCCGTCGACCCGGGTGCCGACGCCGATGGAGTCGGCCGCGTCCCCGTCCGGCGCAACTCGCCAGTGCCAGTCTCCGGCCGGGATCGTGAGCGTGAGCGCCCACACGCCGCGCGTCGCGGTCGGTTGGAGCGCCGTCTGCCGGCAGCCCGCATCCCAGGCGGCGCAGGCACCGCCCGATGCGTCGGGCTGGAACGTCCCGATGAGGACCGGGGACGTTGCGGTCGCCGCGCTGCCGGGGCCGGTCGACGACGTGACGGCCGCCGCGGGGGAGACGGCGGCCGTCCCGGGCCCCGGCACGGCGCCGGTGACCAGCAGCAGGACGATGAGGGCGGCGGGAGCGCGGAGCCGGTGCATCCGGGCCAGCGTAGCGCGCGTCGCGGACCCGCACGGCCCCGCGATGCCTGTGCCCCGCCCGGCGGCGGCAGCCGACAAGGCTCGCCGACCGGCGGCAGCCAGTGGAGCCACCCAGGACCGCCCGGCGGCGGCACCCGGCGGAGCCGCCCGGTCGCTATTTCAGGAGCAGCCGGTCGAGCCGCCGCGACGTGATGGCGAGCCCGCCGATGCCCATGATCGCGAGGTAGGCGATGTGAAGGAGGATGCCGGGGCCAACGATCCCCGTCGTCAGGCTCCTGATCAGGTCGACCCCGTGATAGAGCGGGGTCAGCTGGACGAGCAGGCGCATCGCATCGGGATAGGTTTCGAGGGGATAGAAGGTCGCCGAGAACAGGAAGAGCGGCAGGATCACGAGCTGGACCATGTCCATGTCCTGCCACGTGCGCATGAACGTGGTCGCCGCCATCCCGACCCCGGCGAACGCGAAGCCGATGAGGATCGCGGACGGCACCGCCAGGATCGCGAGCGGGCTCCGGACGAAGCCCAGGAGGAACATCACGAGCAGGAACGTCGTCGCGTAGATCGCGCCGCGGATCAGGGCCCAGCTGATCTCGCCCAGGGCCACGTCGCCCGGGCCGATCGGCGTGGCCAGGATCGCATCGTAGGTCCGCGCTTCCTTGAGCTTGTAGAAGACGTTCATCGTCGAGTCGTAGATCGCGCCGTTCATCGCCGAGGCGGCCATCAGGGCCGGCGCGACGAATACCGTGTACGGCACGTCCCGGCCTCCGAACGGCACCGCGCCGATGAGGGCGCCGAGGCCGAAGCCGATCGAGAGCAGATAGAGCAGCGGCTCGAAGAAGCCGGACACGATGACCATCCAGGTGCGCCGGTAGACGAGCACGTTGCGCTCGACCAGGAGGCCGGCCCGGCGGCTCCCGAACCGGGACACACGCTGAGGCCGGACGAGGACGCTCATGGGCGCAGCCGGCGCCGCAGCGCGACGGATGCCAGCAGGAGGCCCACGGACGCGAACCCGACCAGATAGGCGACGTGGACCAGCACGCCGGCCGGGGTGGCCGTCCCGAGGGCGAGCGTTCGACACAGGTCGACGCCGTGCCAGAGGGGCGTGGCGAACGCCACCGGCTGCAGCAGCCCGGGCAGCTGGCTGACGGGGAAGAACGTGCCCGAAAACAGGAACAGCGGGATCACCCCGAAGCGGAAGAGGCCGTTGAAGCCGCTCGGATCCTTCTGGCTCGCCGAGTAGGCGATGATCGGCGTCACGAAGGCCAGACCGGTGAGGATCGCAGCCGGGATGGCAAGGATCACCAGCGGGCCTCCGCCTGCACCGAAGGCCGTCATCACGCCGAAGAACACGCAGGTCGCAAGCGTCAGGCGCAGGGTGATGTAGAGCAGCTTGCCGCCGAGGATGTCGACCACGCGGATCGGCGTCGCGAGCATGCCGAGGAACGCCCGGTCCCACAGGATCCCGCCCATGATCGGAAAGGTCGACTCGCCGGCGGCAACCTGCATCGCGGTGGAGGCGAGGAGTCCGGGCGCGAGGAACGCGAGGTAGCTCACACCACCGAGAAGGCCAGCGGATCCCGCGGCACCGGCCTTGCTCGATGCAACGTACCCGCCCAGACCGATCCCCATCGCCGCGAGGTACAGGACGGGGTTGAGAAACGAGCTCACGATCGTGCCCCGGAAGCCGCGCCGGTACTTCAGCAGCTCGTGCTCGAGCACGAGGACCGCGGGCGGCGTGCGCATCATGCGCGTCAGTCGACCAGGCTCCGGCCGGTCAACCTGAGGAACACGTCCTCGAGCGAAGACCGGCGGACCAGGCTCATCTCCGGCCGCAGCCCGCGCTGGTGGGCCACGGCAGCCGCGGCGTCGCCGTCGTCCGTGTAGACGAGCACGCGGTCGGGAAGCCGGTCGACCCGGTCGCCGAGGCCGTCGAGCGCACCGTCGAGCGTCTCCTGGACACCGACCGGGAAGCGCATCTCGAGGACTTCGCGGCTGCTGTGCTGCACGATGAGCTGGCGTGGCGAACCCTGGGCCACGATCCGCGCCTTGTCCATCACCACGAGCCGATCGCAGAGCTGCTCCGCCTCGTCCATGTAGTGGGTCGTGAGGACGAGCGTCACGCCCTTCTGCTTGAGCCGGTAGAGCCGGTCCCAGAGCAGGTGCCGGGCCTGTGGGTCGAGGCCGGTCGTCGGCTCGTCGAGCAGGAGCAGGTCCGGCTCGTTGATCAGGCTGCGGGCGATCGTCAGGCGCCGCTTCATCCCTCCCGAGAGCGGCTCGACCTGGTCGCGCGCTCGCTCGGTGAGCTGGACGAAGTCGAGGAGCTCGGCCACGCGCCGCCGGATGACGTCGCGCGGGAGGTCGAAGTAGCGACCGTAGATCGCGAGGTTGTCGGAGACCGTCAGCTCCTGGTCGAGCGTGTCCTGCTGCGGCACCACCCCCAACCGGGCCCGAATCCGCGGCCCATCGATCCGTGGATCCATCCCCAGGACGGAGAGCTCGCCATCGGAGACCGGCGAGACGCACCCGATCATCCGCATGGCGGACGTCTTGCCGGCGCCGTTGGGTCCCAGGAACCCGAACGATTCGCCGGGCGCCACGTCGAAGTCGATCGCGTCCACGGCGGTCAGCGTCCCGAAGCGCTTGGTCAGCGCTCGGGCACGGATGAGGGGCGGTGTCGATGCGCTGACCATGGACGTCGAGTGTACCGGTCGGCACGGGGTGAACGGGGGTCGGGCGCTTCCCGCGGTTCGGAGCCGCACGATCCGCTCCCGTGGCGGCGTGCGTGTGCGGCTCCGTGCCTGTGCGGCGGCGACGTGCGTGTCTGGCGGCGGCGTGCGTGTCTGGCGGCGGCGTGCGTGTCTGGCGGCGGCATGCGTGTCTGGCGGCGGGCGTGTCCGCCGGGCTCTGCCGGGCCGGTTGAGTTCGCGTGAAGGGCGTTCGTACACGCTTCGGTCATGGACGTCGTTCGATTCGGACTCTCCATCCGGGCCCTGCGACGGCGCCGGCGCTGGCGCCAGCTCGACCTTGCCGGACAGGCGGGCGTCTCCCGGGCGGCGATCTCGCGCGTCGAGCGGAGCCGGGCGGACCGGTTGACCGTCCGCGCGCTGCAGGCCGTCGCTGGTGCACTTGGCGCACGGCTCGACTGCCGGCTGCTGTGGAACGGCGAAGCGCTCGACCGACTCCTCGACGAATCCCATGCCGCGCTGGTCGAGATCGTCCTGCGGTGGCTGGCGGGCGCGGGTTGGGATGCGGCGCCGGAGGTCTCCTTCTCGATCCGAGGGGAGCGCGGGTCGATCGACGTGCTCGCGTTTCACCCGGCGACCGCGACCGTGCTCATCGTCGAAGTGAAGTCGGTGGTCCCGGACCTGCAGGCGACGCTCGTCACGATCGACCGCAAGACCCGCCTGGCGAGCGAGATCGCGCGCGGCCGGGGATGGCGACCGGCAGGCGTCGGGCGGCTCCTCGTGCTGCGCGAGGACCGGACTGCGCGGCGGCGGGTGGCGGCCCACGAGGCCACCTTCGCGGGCGCCTTCCCGGCACGCGGCCGGGCGGTTCGGGCCTGGGTTCGGCGTCCCGCATCCGGAGCTCCAGCGGCCCGCGCCGCCGGCCCATCGACGCCTGCCGGCGGACCGACGCTCGGGAGCCGGTCGGCGGCTGCCGGCGGACCGACGGGCACCGGCAACCGGAACGCGTTCTCCGGCCTGATCTTCGTGTCAGGCGCACGCCAGGCGGGCGCTCGTCACCGTGTTGCGGCTCCCGCATCGGGCCACAGCGTGGCGAACTCGCCAAGTGGCCGCCTGGAGCACGCGTGACGACATCGGCATGACCAACGACCGCGTGGTGGTCGCGTGGCAGGATCCGGCGAACCGACGCCGGCGAAACCGACGCCGGCGGGCCGGGCCCGGAACCCTGCCGGGAGCCGCCGAAGCAGCCGCCTGCCGGGCACGCAGCCCCGAACCCGGCCCAGGCACCCGTGCTTGGAAGCGGAGCGCGCCTACTAGACCTCCTTGAACTCGCCCTCGACGGTCTCGTCGTCCGCCTCGGGTGCCGCTCCCGGTTGCCCCTCGGCGTCACCCGCGGGTCCGCCGGCCCCGTC
>JARLHH010000363.1 GCA_031292335.1 Candidatus Limnocylindrales bacterium
GACACGGGCGACTCCGACAGGGCGGCTTCTCGGGACGGCGAGCCTACCCGCCCGCTCGCCGGCCCGTCAATCGCACGGCCGGGCGGCCCCAGGTGCGATACGCCCGGCTGCGTGGTCACAGTGCATCGAGGCCCTTGACACCATCGTGTCCCTGCTCAGTGAATCTGTCAGGGCGAACTGCTCAGTGATTTTGTCAGGCTCACCCCATGCGGGAGAGCGTGACGTTGAATGCGAGAGAGCAGCAGCGGTCCGAGGTGGTCGGCCGCTGGCTGGCGGGGATCCTGACCACCGGCGAGGCCGTGCGGCTGCTCGGCTGCAGCGAGCGGACGGCCTGGCGGCTGCGCGCCGCGATGCTCGCGAAGGGAGCGGCCGGACTTGCCCACGGCAACCGTGGCCGGCCGTCGGCGCACCGGCTTCCCGACCCGGTGGCCGACCGGATCGTCGAGCTGGCGACGACCGAGTACCGGGGGTTCAACGACACCCACCTTGGCGAGATGCTCGCCGAGGAGGAGGGCGTCGTCATCGCCCGCTCCTCGCTGCGCCGGCTGCTCCGGGCGCGCGGCCTCGCCTCGCCGCGGCGGCGACGGGCGCCGCGCTACCGCAGCCGCCGTGAGCGGATGGCCCAGGAGGGCCTGATGATCCAGGTCGACGGGAGCCGCCACGACTGGCTGGAGGGCCGCGGTCCCTGGCTCACCCTGGTGGGCGGCATCGACGACGCCACGGGCCGGATCGTGGGGGCGGTCTTCCGGGAGGCCGAGGACGGCGTCGGCTACCTCACGATCCTGCGCGACATGGCGCGCCGGTTCGGGCTGCCCGCCTCCATCTACCGCGACGGCTCGTCGGTGTTCGCGCCGACCCATGGCGGCGCGCGCCAGCGCGACGAGGCGACCCAGGTGGCCCGGGCGCTGGCCGAGCTCGGGATCACCTCGATCGCCGCCGGCTCGGCGCAGGCCAAGGGCCGGATCGAGCGAGCCTGGGGGACCTTCCAGGACCGGCTGGTCTCGGAGCTCCGGCGCAGGAACGTGACCGACCTCGCAGGTGCCAACGGGCTCCTGCGCGACTTCATCCCCCGCTTCAACCGCCGGTTCGCGGTGCCGGCGGCGAGCCCGGTGCCGGCCTGGCGGCCGGTGCCGCCCGGGCTCGACCTGGCCCGCGTGCTTGCCTTCCGCTGGCGCCGGGCCGTCGGGTCCGACAGCACGGTCCGCCTCGAGGGTGCCCTGCTCCAGCTGCCGCCCGGACCCGGCGGGCGGTCCCTCGCCGGGCGGCGGGTGGAGGTCGAGCTGCGCCTCGACGGCCGGCTGCTGGTGATGGCCGACGGGCGCCTGCTGGCCGCGGTCCCGGCCCCACCCGAGCCGCGCCGGCTGCGCGAGCTGCGCATGCTCGACCCGCAGGGGTCGCCGCCCGAGCCAACCAGCCGGAACGTCGGCTATCGTCCGAGGTCGGACCACCCCTGGAACCGGCCGGGCCCCAGGGCCCCCAGCCGGATGGCCCTGACAGATTCACTGAGCAGGTGAACTGACAGAGTCACGGAGCAACGACA